>JAIYEJ010000003.1 GCA_027487055.1 Methylotenera sp.
ATGTTAATCATCTTCTGCCTAGGCGTTGCTTTACCTGATGCCATTTTCCGTTTCTTTAATTAACGTTGGTTTAAATTAAAATATATAAGGAAAATTAAGCCTTACGGAAGTTCATTGCCGATAGCATGTTACCGTAAACGGTGTTCAATGCTTCAAGGTTAGAACCTAGTTGAGCAATCTCGTCTTTGTAGCGTTTAGTATCTGCTACAGAGTCGCTTAAGTTTTGCATCAATTGGTTTACACCGGCAAAGTACTTGGTAGTAGAGTCAACATAGTCTTTAGAACCTTGTAACTGTAGGTCGTAAATAGAGTTAAGTTCACCCATTTTTTTAGACATTACAGCAAGCTGCTCACCGTATGATTTGCCTTCGTCGTTAGAAACAACAACACTGGTTAATGATGTAGAAGCTTTTAAGTATGATTCAGCTAATTTCTCAACTGATTGAGAAGCGCTTTTTACGTTAGTAACGTAATCATTAGTAGCTAGTTGTGCATCAGCAATATCAGTCATTTTGTTAGTGCTTTCTGCTAAAGAACGCATGCCTTTTCCAAGGCTTTCTACTAACTCAGGGCCAATTTTAGCATCGCTCAATAATTTATCTAGTTCTTGAGAAACGGCATCACCGCCTTTAGCAATAGATTTTTTGTCTTTTGCACGGCCGTCACCGTCAGGAATACCTGCTAATTCAGGGTAAACTAAAGTCCAGTCAATTTCTTCGTGAACTTTTTCAAAAGCTGAGAAAAGGAAAATAATAGCCTCGGTACCTAAACCTATAATTAGAAACTCATTTGCTAGTGGCCAGTGTTGAATTTTAAAAAGTGCCCCTACAATTACTACTGCAGCTCCAATACCATAGAGCTTAGCCATAAAATTTTTCCACGCTTTGCTTTGCATTGCTTTTTTGTGTTTTAGTTAGCTTTAAAAATTAGTGTTAATTATAAAATTTAGTTAGAATTTTTCTAATTGAAATGGTACAACGGATAGGGCGTACTAATAGTTACCTAATTATTTCAGGTCGCCGTTTTTAGTGCGGGTATCATCGTTTTTATCGCGGCCAATGTAGCTGATAACCGTACGGAAACCAACATAAGCCTTGGCAGTGTCTTGATACTCATAGGTACGGCTGCCGGTTTGCAGGTAGTAACCTATATCCTTCCACGATCCGCCACGGATAACCTTGCGCTTTTTAGTATAGTGCTCGTTATCTTTTGCGTCATAAGTGTAGTCAGTATTCAAGTCGTGGGTAAAGCTGTATGCCGATTCGTCAAAGGCATTGCTTGTCCACTCTGATACGTTACCCGCCATACAGTATAAACCGTAGTTGTTCGGGTTGTATTCGTATGCTTTAACGGTATGGAAACCACCATCGTCAATATAGTTACCACGCATAGGCTTATAGTTGCCTAAGAAACAGCCGTTACTGTTACGTATGTAAGGGCCACCCCATGGGTATGGGCTTAAGTCAAAGCCACCACGCGATGCGTATTCCCACTCACTCTCGGTTGGTAAACGGTAGTTTTGTTCAAATGGATCGCCTTTAGATGCAAGATAATCGTTGCGGAATTGGGTCCTCCAGATACAGAAAGCACTTGCTTGTTTCCAGCTTACGCCAACTACAGGATAATCGTCGTAGCCCGGGTGCCTGAAGTACGTGTTAGTGATAGACTCGTCGTACGAGGATGAGAAATCATGTATCCAGCAAAGGGTATCAGGGTAAACCGGTATCACGTCTTTTTTAATAAGAGATGAACGGTCTTTAATGTATTTAGCGCGTGTTGCTTTACGGGCAGCCTCTTTAAGGTCAATCCAGTAGTATTCAAACAACAGTTTGCGGGTATCAATTTCTTTACGGCGGTAAAAACGCTCGTTTTCAGGTAAAAACATGTCAGCTAAAGCCTCACGTTCGTCATCACCATCCCAGCTGATTTTCTTTTTCCAGTTAAGGTTTGGCGGGTCAATATCCTCATCATTATCATCTGTCATAATGAAGTAATCGTCCTCGCTAACATTTTCACCAAGTATGCGGCGCGCAATAGAATCGCGTACATAAAAAACAAACTGGCGGTATTCGTTGTTTGTTATTTCAGTTTGGTCCATGTAAAAGGCCTGGATAGAAACCGTTTTGCCTTGTTGTGTTTGACTCCATGGAACATCCTGATCGCTGGCACCCATGTTATATGAGCCCATCGGGATATAAACCATTCCATAAGGATCTTCCTGGAACCAATTTTGACGGTCTTTAACACCGGTTAGGTAACCGTTGCCTTTATTTCCGCATGAGGCCATAAAGACCACACTTAGAATTAAACCGAAAAAAACGACCTTCTTCATATACGCCGGCTTTGTTTGTATTGTTGTAATGCGACTTTGCATAAGCCACTTGGCTGTTTTCAACGTCGCAACTGTTAATAAGTTTCAAAAGTAATAAAAAAATGTTGTAAACACTACATATCCACAATAAATATTTCTATAATGCCCTATTTATAATGGTTACAAGCAGTATGAAGCTACCTTATCCGCGTACCTGCGAGCTTGTATATGTATGTTTGAAACAGCTTTTCATATAAAAAACTAACCCTGATACTATAATAAATGTACCAGGGTTACGTTTATGTGATATTTTTCTACCTGTCAGACAAGTTCCTGGTGTTGTAGAACTTAGTTTTAACGGTTGGTTTTTCAATTTTAAAGCAGTAGCCTAAGAATATTTCGGCAGTACCGCTAGAGTACTGGTTAAGCTTAGATGTAGTAATATCGTAAGCTAAGCCAAGGCGTAAATCCCTCCATAGGTTAAGGCCTACGTTAACAGCAACTGCGTCTTGCAGGCGGTAGCTAAGCCCCGCCCAAAAACGGTTGTTAAATACGGCTGTAGCGTTTACGTCAACCTGGGTTGATGCAAAGTCGGTTTTAACCATGAACGATGGTTTAACGGTAATGCTTGGAGAAACCTCCCAGTTGTAACCACCTTGTACAAACATGTGTTGTGCGGCGGCGATTGATGTACCACCGGTAAATTTAAAATCCTGGCCGGTTAAGTGGGTAGCTGA
>JAIYEJ010000311.1 GCA_027487055.1 Methylotenera sp.
AAGTGCCAGGCTTTTTAGAAGGTGTTGTTTCTGTGCAAGATTATGGCGCGCAGTTTGCCGCGCAACTTTTAGACGTGCAGGCTAATGATCGAGTATTGGATGCATGTAGTGCGCCTGGCGGTAAAACAGGTCATATATTAGAGCTGGCAGATGTGCATGTCACCGCCCTAGATAATGATGCCAGCCGTTTGAAGCGTGTGGCAAGTAATCTGGCAAGGTTAAATTTAATAGCAGATTTACAACTGGGCGATGCGGGGACTTGGCAAGCAGATAAACCGTTTGACCGCATTTTAGCCGATGTGCCGTGTAGCGCATCGGGCATTGTGCGCCGTCATGTAGATATTAAATGGCTGCGTCGAGAGGCAGATGTTGTGTCTTTTACGCAACAGCAAGCACAAATTTTGGCTAATTTGTGGCATTTATTGTCAAAAGGCGGTAAATTACTTTATGTAACATGTTCGATTTTTAATGAAGAAAATCAACAGCAAATAGATTGTTTTTTACAAAAAAATACGGATGCAACGCAATTACCACTTTTGTTGACTAATGAAAAAACCCAAAACGTTACCATTCAACATGGCCAACTTATTCCCTCTGATATTCACGATGGCTTTTTTTACGCGCTTTTGCAAAAAAACTAGCGTATTTTTAGCATTGTTATTTGCCTGCACGTATGTGTTTGCGGCTAGTCACCTGCAAATTAAATCTGCAGAACTCACACAACATGAAGATTTTTATAATCTAGATGCAAATATTGACGTGCGATTTGATAAAGATATTGAAGAGGCGATTAATAAAGGTGTCCCACTTAGTTTTTTAGTGGAGTTTCAAATTGTAAGCCCTGTAAAGTATTGGTTTGATGATGAAATTATCACCCAAACGCAAAGTGTTGTTTTAAGTTACCACGCCTTAAGTCGACAGTATTTAGTAACGCGTGGTGAGCATCAAGTCTCTTTTGAAACACTCAGCGAGGCCACAAAAGAGCTGGGCAATCTAAAAGATTGGAACGTTGTCGAAAAATCCTTAATAGAAAAAGGTGAGCCCTATAAAGTTGCTTTGCTTATTCGGTTAGATAAAACCAAACTTCCCAAAGCGATTCAGGTAGATACGCTTGCCACAGAAAAATGGAGTCTGGTTTCTGAAAAATTTGAGTGGGCTTTTAAAGAGCAGAAATAATTGCAACTAGTTAGTCAACAATGATTAGTCCCCAATGAGATATATATTAATTGTAAGCGTGGCATTAGGTTTGGTGTTGTTATACCTGCTTTCGCTTGCGAGTGCCAACACTGCCATTTCTGGTGATTACTATAAAATTTTGCTGTATATCAATATCGCCCTTGCGGGTGCGTTGATTATTCTGATTGGTTTTCAGCTGTGGCACTTGACCAAAAAAATCCGCAACGGGGTGATGGGGAGCCGCCTGACGCTGCGTTTATTAAGCACATTTGCGCTCATGGCGATTATTCCTGGGCTGATTGTGTACTTGGTTTCGGTGAATTTTTTAACGCGATCCATTGAATCTTGGTTTAATGTAAAAGTGGAATCTGCACTAGATGGCGGTTTAAGTTTAGGGCGACGCGCGCTAGACATTATGCTGACAGATTTGGAAGAAAAAGCAGAAAACATGGCCATCACTTTGGCTTTTCAGCCATCGCGTAGCCAGTTTAGTTTATTAAACGATTTACGCGAAAAATCTGGCATTCAAGATGCAGTATTACTGACCCCACAAGGGCGTATTATTTCTATATCGAGCGGTGATTCAAGTACTTTTTTACCAGAATTGCCAAGCTTGCAGCAGTTAAGGCAGGCTACAAGTCGTATCTACGGCAAAATTGAACCTATCCCAAATAAAGGCCTTTATTTGCGGGTGCTAGCACCTGTCAATGCGCGAGAGATTTCTGGTGAAACACGCATTTTACAATTATTGCAGCCAGTGCCTAAGTCACTTTCTAATACAGCCGAGGCCGTGCAAGATGTGTATCGCGATTATCAAGAGCTTTCTTATAGTCGAGATTCAATTAAAGATATTTTCAGGCTTACCTTAACGTTAGTGCTGATGTTAGCTATGTTATCTGCGTTAGCAATCGCCTTTGTGTTAAGCCGCAGATTAACCGCGCCGCTCACCGTGTTGGCTGAAGGTACACGCGCCATTGCAAGCGGTGATTACAGTTCGATGCTACCAGAATATGGCAAAGATGAACTTGGCATATTGGTGAAATCGTTTAACAGTATGACGCGGCAATTAGATGATGCAACAAAAGCAACCGAAAGAAACCGTGCGCGTGTTGAAGCTGCGCGCGGTTATTTAGAAACGATATTGGCGCATTTATCTTCAGGTGTTTTGGCGATGAATGAAAAGGCAGAGCTTCGTACTTTTAACCTTGCTGCAAGCAATATTTTGGGCATTAATCTAGACCCATTTGAAAATAAACTATTTGTAAAGTTAAGTGCTAGCCAAGTTTTTTTGACAGAATTTGTGCAAATGGTGCAAGCACATTTTGAATACACTAAACACAAAGGTCAAGAAAAACAAGAGCTTACTAGGCAGTTAGAAATCATTAGGCCGCAAGGTAAACAATTATTGCTAGTGCGTGCCACCCGATTACCTGCCAGTGCAGGGAATGGCTACGTGGTGGTGTTTGATGATGTGACTACCATGGCGCAAGCACAGCGTGATGCAGCTTGGGGTGAGGTTGCAAGGCGCTTGGCGCACGAGATTAAAAATCCTCTCACGCCAATTCAGCTTTCTGCAGAGCGCTTACAGCACAAACTAAGCGCAAAATTAAGCCAAGATGATGCGGGTATGTTGCAACGAGCAACCGACACAATAGTAAACCAAGTCACAGCGATGAAGAGTATGGTGAACGAGTTTAGTGAATATGCGCGCGCGCCATCAGCTAAATTAACTAAACTTAATTTGAATAAGCTGATTCAAGATGTTGCAACGCTATACGAAGACACTAAAGAAATAAACCAAACCAATGAGCGTAGCCAGGTTCCGATAAAGCTCGATTTAATAGCAAATATGCCAGACATGAAGGGTGACACCACAATGTTGAGACAGATATTGCATAATTTGATGCAAAATGCGCAAGATGCACTTGTTGGCGTAGAAAATCCACAAGTGTTAGTACAAACGACTTTTGATGAAACTTCAATTAAGTTAAGGGTCATTGATAATGGACACGGCTTTCCTGTTGATTTAATCGCACATGCCTTTGAGCCTTATGTTACAACAAAAGCGCACGGTACAGGCTTAGGCTTGGCGATTGTGAAGAAGATGATAGAAGAGCATCATGGCCAAATTAAAATAGAAAATAACCAAACGGCCGGCGCTTGTATTACTATAGTATTGCCGATAGAAATATCGGTTGCAAAACCGTTAGAAAAGAACAATGACTTTTCAATGCCAGCTAAAAACAAAAGCGTACGAAAAGCAAAAGTAGTCAGTAAACAAAAAATAGTAAAAGCAGCATAAAGAGGAAGTATAAAAATGGCATCACGTAACATTTTGGTAGTAGACGATGAAATCGGTATTCGTGAATTATTAAATGATATTTTGCTGGATGAAGGGCACCAAGTTTCACTTGCAGAAAACGCACAAGCGGCGCGCGATTCGCGCCTGAAACAACGACCAGATATGGTGTTGTTAGATATCTGGATGCCCGATTGTGATGGTATTAGCCTCTTAAAAGAGTGGGGCAATGCAGGATTACTTACCATGCCTGTTGTCATGATGTCTGGGCACGGTACCATCGATACTGCGGTAGAAGCCACCCGTATTGGTGCGTTTGATTTTTTAGAAAAACCTATCGCACTACAAAAATTGCTTAAAACAGTCACTGCAGCGTTAAAACATGGTGAACTGCACCCAAAAACAGAAATGAATTTATCTAGCTTTGGCAAAAGCTTGGTCATTAATGAGTTAAAACAACGCTTAGAGCAAATATCTAACACCAATAATTCATTGTTTTTGATTGGAAAAAAAGGCGGCAGTATCGAGCTTTGCGCACGCTTTTTACTTAAAAAAAACGCGCCGTGGGTTGGTTTAACCGAGTATGAAAAATTAGCCACCGCACCACTAGAGATATTGGAACAAGCGCGCGAAGGTATTGTGTTTATTGAAGAGGTCACTGCGCTTAATAAAACCGAGCAAAAAGGTTTGGCTTTATTGCTTGCTAAGGCAGAAAAATACCAAGTACGTGCGGTATGTGGAAGTACTTTTAATTTGCCACAATTAGTAGAAAATGCGCTTTTTGATAATAGCTTATTGCAGATGCTTTCTGGTTGTACTCTTAAAGTGCCTTCTTTAAACGATCACCTCGAAGATATTCCAGACCTTGCGACGGCCATGAGTAATTTATTGGTAGAAAAATCAGGCATACAATACAAGGCATTTGATACCGCAGCCTTAAATGCGTTGCGTAATGCCGATTGGCCGGGTGATTTAGCGCAGT
>JAIYEJ010000112.1 GCA_027487055.1 Methylotenera sp.
CGCCGCTGCGGCAGCCGCCATTTGCTTATTTGAACGTACGCGCCAAATGGCAGTCAATTAAGTGTTAAGTAATAAAGGAGTTCGTATGCATAGCAAACAATTTGGTTTTACAGTTATCGAAATGATGGTAGTGGTTTCCATTCTTGCGATATTGGCGCTTATTGCGATTCCCTCACAAGTAGAGCGCATAGTGCGTGAGGAAGTAAAAGCCGCAATGCCCTTGGCTGATGCCGCAAAAGACCCGATTGCTGAAGCTTGGAAAGCCACGAAAACCTTGCCAATCAATAATGCAGAAGCGCTATTGCCAGTGCCTGATAAAGTGGTAAGCAATTTCATTAGCAAGTTAGAAGTGGCAGATGGCGCGATACACATGACATTTGGTAACAAAGCACGTACGCAACTAAGTGGCAAAGTACTCTCTTTTCGCCCAGCGGTGATCGAAGAATCGCAAGCGGTGCCAATTACATGGGTATGTGGTAATGCAAAAGCGCCTAACCAAATGGCAGTCAAAGGTAAAAATAATACCAACATCCCCGATATTTATTTACCTGGGATCTGTAGATAAGTCATTGATACATTGGTTATTTAGAATCAAGCCCACATAAATTCTTAATAGCAGTAAAACTACGCAACTTTATATAAAGTTTGCAGTTACTAATTGCAATTATATTTTTTGTTGTAATGATAATGATTCTCATGTAGAATTGCATTTACTGTTATTTAATTAAGTAAAAAATGCAAAACATGAGTCTTAAAAAATTAAATCCAATCTATTTAGCGGTGCTTGTGCTGGCAAGCCAATTGGCGACTGCAGGTGATAACTACGATTTTTTAGCGGCAATCACCGTGCCACGTGTAGATGTAATTGGCGGGCAAGAAGGCCTTTTAAAAACGCCAAGTTCTGCCACGATAATTGAACAAGAAGATTTAGAAACTAGCCACGTATTTACAACTAACGAGGCCTTACGTAAGGTGCCAGGCTTAGTATTGCGAGATGAAGAAGGTTTTGGCATGCGCCCCAATATTGGTGTGCGCGGCTTAAATCCAACACGTTCTACCAAAGTGTTGTTGCTAGAAGATGGTATACCAGTCACCTACGCACCTTATGGCGCAAACGAGAGTTATTACCACCCCACGATTGATCGGTTTAGTACGATAGAGGTGTTAAAAGGTGCAAGTCAGGTTAAATATGGACCATTAACTGCAGGAGCCGTGATTAACTATATTACGCCAAATGCGCCAGAAAAATTTGGCGGACATGTCAGCATTACGGGCGGCAATCGTGATTATCTCAATACCAAAGTGAATGTGGGCGGCAACGGCATGTTGTTGGATTACACGCATAAAGAGGGTGATGGCGCGCGCGATAATACGCACTCGAATGTAGAAGACCTGAATTTTAAAATCACAAAAAGTTTTAACGAAAATCACGCCATTACTTTGCGTGCGAACTGGTTTACAGAAGATTCTCAGGTAAGTTATAGCGGCATTACGCAGCGCGAATACAACAATTTTGGTGGGGAATACAATCCATTTAATAACGACGATTTTGAAACCACGCGTTATGGTTTATCTGCCACCCATGATTGGCAAATCAATACGAATGCAATACTCACCACCAACTTGTATTACAGCTACTTTGACCGTGATTGGTGGCGCCAACAAAGCAACACAACTGCAGGTAATATTTCTGCTGGCGTTGGTTGTGCTACATTTGCTGCTGCTAGAATCGCTGGCACAGCAGTGAGTGGTGATGATTGTCAGGGCAATCAAGGCCGATTGCGAACATATAATACCTATGGTGTCGAGCCACGTTTAACAATCACGCATGCTTGGGGCGAGTTAGAGTTGGGTGCAAAAGCTCATTTTGAGGATCAAGAACGTCGTCAAGTAAATGGTACTTCACCAAATGCGCGCACAGGCACACTGTCAGAAAATAACGAACGTCAAACAGATGCCTACTCTGGCTTTATTAGTAATCGTTTCGATATCGGACAGTTTTCTATTACACCAGTCATCCGTTACGAACATATTAAAAATGAGCGTACTAATCGTTTGACTGGCGCAAGTGGTGATAACACCTTGCATGAATGGATTCCCGGTATTGCCGTGGCCTATAACCCGCATGAACATTTAACGGTATTTGCAGGCGTACATGAGGGATTTGCGCCGCCACGTACCGAAGATTTAATTTCTAATGCTGGTGGTGCTGTTGATGTTGATTCGGAAAAATCAACCAATTGGGAGCTTGGTTTTAGGGCAAAAACAATGCCGAAGTTAAACCTAGAAGCGACTGCATTTTATAACGATTTTGATAATTTAATTGCAGTGGGCTCAGTAGCAAGTAATGTAGCATTATCGCAAGGTAAAGCCACCTTTGCAGGGGTTGAATTTGTAAGCCAATATGATTTTGACAATGGTTTTTATAACCGCTTGGCTTACACATGGTTGCCAATAGCCGAGCAAGATGACCCTTTCAGACAGGTCAGCAATAATGTAGTTGTTGCTGGCAGTGTAAAAGGTAATCGTCAACCTTATGCACCGAAAAACACCTTAACTGCAGCGATAGGTTACAGATTAAATCAATGGGATATGCAAATTGAGGCGGTGCACGTGGGTAAACAATATGCAGATTTTGCAGAAACTGGCAATGTACCAAATACAGCTTTAGGTGCAACTGGTCAGTTCGGCGAAATTGCCAGCTACACGATTTATAACGTAGCTGTGAACTACAAACTGCCAGAATACAAATCAACCGTATTTTTAGTGGGGAAAAATATTTTTGATAAAGACTATATTGTCGACCGTACTCGTGGCATTTTAACGGGGATGCCAGCTTTGGTTCAAGTAGGTGCTAGGTATGACTTTTAGTTCAGACATGATTTTTAAATAGGCTACGACTTTTAGTAATATTTTCTAGCCGCCAATTAGCAATCGCCCAGCGCCACACTTCATTCAGTGTGGCGTTTTTTATTTCTTGAGGCGGGTTTTGTCCTAAAAAACTTAATGCATCAAACAGCGCAATATTGGCTCGAGAAGTATTTAAAGGCTGTGCAAAGGTTTGCTTACTTAATTTTTCACCATGCGAATTGGTGACTATAGGCACGTGCGCATAGTGCGGTGTTTGTGCGCCTAATAACTGTTGTAAATAAATCTGGCGTGGCGTGGAATCGAGCAAATCTGCTCCGCGCACAACATGCGTGATTCCTTGTGAGGCATCGTCTACCACCACTGCAAGTTGGTAGGCAAATAAACCATCTTTACGCTTTAGAATAAAGTCGCCAATATCATGTGCTAAGTTTTGTGAAATATCCCCCTGAATCGTATCTTTAAATGCAATTAATCCTGCACCATCGACATTGATACGCTGCGAGGAAGTTTCTATAAGGCTTGCAGAGGCATTAGAATTTTTCGAGCTTAAAATGGATATTTTTTGGTAACATTTTTTTGGGTAAATTGCGCCCTCAATTCCGATTATTTGGCTAGAATCTGCGATTTCTTTGCGGGTGCAAATACATGGGTAGGTATGCTGTTTAAGTTGCTCAAAGCTAGCTTCATAATAGTCATCACGCGTGCTTTGATAAATAATTTTTCCATCCCACGCAAGACCAAAGGTTTCGAGCGTGCGCAAAATATCATCTGCTGCACCTTGCATTTCACGTGGTTTGTCTAAATCTTCCATCCGCACCAACCATTTACCTTGATGTGCTTTTGCGTCGCAATAGCTGGCAACTGCCGCAACTAAGCTGCCAAAATGTAAGGGCCCAGTGGGCGAAGGGGCAAAGCGACCAATATACAAATCAATTTAATGGGCGAATTGCGTTGTCACGTGATCGCTCATTCCTCGCTTATACACAGCATATGTCTTCGTCATTTGATTCGCGGTTCTTTGCATTTCATCCTAACAAAATAATTTGTAATTTTTTCAAATAAATACTCAGTGGAGAGGTTGGATATATGGCGGAATATGCCAAGTACGTAAATCTTTTCCTAATAATTGTAAATTGCATTGCATGCGCTCTACGCCACTTGCGCTCACTTCAAATTCGTAAAAACGCAACAGTTGTGCATGGCCATAGCCATCGCGACCTAAGCGAATCTTGTTGCAAGAAACCGACTCGTCTAAAAGCTGTAAATTGAATCGGCTCGCTAAGTCGCGCCCAAATTGGGTGGCTAGCTCGCGCTTAGAAATGCTATCAAGCCAAAGCAAAGCAAGAAAAACCAAAACGGCTAATAAAATAATTTCAAACATTTTTTTACTTTTTAATAAAATTTAATTACACTGTACCTACATAATATGAGTGATTTATGTTATTTTTCAATAGATTGTGCATTTTTTTTAAAAATATAATTAAAGTATATACAAATTAAAAACACAAAGTAAAAACATAAGCGACAATTCATGACCATTGAGCCACGCGAACAAGAAGCCTTAGAAGTTTATATTAAGCTTCTAACAAATAAAGGGTTTGGCCCAGATACATTTGTGCCTAGAATTAATTTTTTAAATAAATTAATTCCATTTTTGGCAGGCAAAGATATTAACGGTCGCGTTTACCGCGCTGCAATTGAGCAAGTCATGGATACCGTTGAAGAAACTGATTGGCCAGAAAGCTTGATTGTTGCGCGTGAGTATTTTCCATTTTGGATGAATGATTTAAAAGCAGTTGCGTTGTTAAGTCGGGTTTCAACAGTAGATTCTTTACCAATAGATTGGCAGCCAACTCACATAGAGCTGAGTGCCTTATGGCAAACGGTAGATACCGAAAAGTTTGGTACCACTGATGCATGGGCGCTAAAAGCATATACCAAGGCTTTGCGTGATGAAAATGCTGAGCAATTATTGATTGATACCCGCGTTAAGTTGGCCAAAATTTTACTGGTGCGTATGCGCGAAGCACCCGATAAAAATAATAAGTTTTATCGCACCACGGTAGATGCCACCTTGCCCTTGTTTGAAGTTAAAAAAAACCGCCGTTTGTTTTTGGTGGTGGTGCGAGAGTTTTTTCATTTTTGGTCAGGTAATCCAGATGCAGATAAATTTGTTCTCAACTCAAATACCGTGAGCATGCTGTAAATACCAGTCAAGCTTGCATCTTAACAAGCTTTATACTTAAAAGTATTTCTAGTTAATAATTATTACAGCAAACTAAAATTGCACAAATTAAG
>JAIYEJ010000063.1 GCA_027487055.1 Methylotenera sp.
TAGTGCGGTTTTTTCTTAGGTTTATTGGTGGCGAAAGCACTGGCAACATCACCATCTCCCGAAGTGATGGTGTTTAATTGAGTTTGAAGTTCTGCCATTTTCTTACTCTGTGCTTCAGCATTCTCAAGCAAATCATGAATCACTTTTGTTAACACGTCGGGGTTGAGTGTGTCGTTTTCATCATTTGCTACAGCATATGCAATAAATTTAGATTTTTGTGCTTGGGCTTTGGCTTTTTCTTCTTCTAATATACGTGCCGGAATCCCCACTGCAGTGGCGTTTTCTGGCACGTCTTTAACTACGACTGCGTTACTGCCGATTTTTGCATTTTTACCAATGGTAATTGGGCCAAGTACTTTTGCGCCTGCGCCAATCACAACGCCTTGTTCAAGTGTGGGGTGACGTTTACCTTTATTCCATGAGGTGCCGCCTAAGGTCACACCATGATATAAGGTGCAATCATCGCCAATAATTGCAGTTTCACCGATGACAACACCCATGCCATGGTCTATAAATACGCGGTGGCCGATGGTTGCGCCGGGGTGAATTTCAATACCTGTTAAAAAACGACCTATATGTGAAAACATACGCCCAAGCCAATAGAACTTTGCTTTCCAAAGCCAATGACTGAAGCGGTGCATAATTAGGGCATGCACGCCTGGATATGTTGTGAGAATTTCAAAATGCGTACGCGCAGCAGGATCGCGGTCAAAAACAACTGAAATATCTTCTTTTAAATGTTCAAACATTGTATAGATTAAGGAAATAAATAATCACTCTATTATGCCACAAAAAATAATACTTGACTAATTTACTAGGTTTAAAGATTGGTGATTTTTCTAAATTTAATATTTTTTATGTTTTTTTGGTGATTGCGTTAAGGTCAATATACCACGCAATAAATTCACTTCTTCTTTTTCGAGTTTGGTGCGAGCATAGAGTCTACGTAGGCGCTCAAAAAGTTTTTTTGGTGCGCGTGGGTTAATGTAGCCAATTTGTTCCAGCACCTCCTGCATATGCGCATAAAAGCGCTCTAAATCTTCTTGGTTAGCTAGTTCTACGGGTTTTTCGTCGTAATGTAATTTGCCATCAGATATTGCCATTCGAATTTCGTAGCACATAATTTGCACTGCTTGCGCTAAATTAAGTGAGGTATATTCCGGGTTAGCGGGGATGGTGGCAAGTATTTGGCAGCGGTCGGCCTCTGCGTTGCTTAAGCCGCTCATCTCTGTACCAAACACAAGGGCAACTTGTTGTACATGGGCGATTTTTTGTACTTCATGTGCAGCCTCGCGGACTGTCATCACTTGTTGTGAGAGCGAACGCTCTTTGCCGCTCACCCCAATCACAAATTGGCAGTCTGCAATCGCTTCTTCTAAGGTGTTGGTGACGATTGCGCAATCAAGTACATCTGTTGCATTGACCGCCAGCGAGTTTGCTTGGGCATCAGGAAAATATTTTGGATTTACCAAATACAAACGGCTTAAACCCATGGTTTTCATGGCCCGTGCGGTAGAGCCAATATTGCCGGGATGTGAAGTTTGGCATAGCACAATTCTAATATTGTTAAAAATGCAACTTTCGTCGCCATGCTGCGTTGTTTGCAAAAAAATTACTCCTTACATATCTACTTCTTATGCCGCTTTGCAATCTTTATGCAAACGCCTTACCTTGCTTAGCAATTATCAATTTTAAAGCGCTCTATTTTTGGCAAACGCATTAAAAATGCTAAAATAGCATTTTAACAGCTCTTTAAGAAATTTAAGTTATGCATCCAATGCTCACCATTGCAATAAAAGCCGCGCGTGAAGCCGGTCGAATTATCAATCGCGCTTCACAAGATGTAGGCGCACTTAAAATCCAAAGCAAAACATTTAATGATTTTGTGAGTGAAGTGGATCGTTCAGCGGAACAAGCCATTATCGATACCATACGCGATGCGTATCCAGACCACGGATTTTTAGGCGAAGAATCTGGCAAAAGTAACAGTGATGCCGATAATATTTGGATTATCGACCCGTTGGATGGCACTACAAATTTCTTGCATAATTTTCCGCAATATTGTGTCTCTATTGCCTTGCAACAAAAAGGGGTGCTAACCCAAGCCGTGATTTACGATCCAGTCCGTAACGATTTATTTACTGCAACAAAAGGCCGTGGCGCATTTTTAAACGACAAACGCATTCGTGTCACAAATCGCACAAAATTACAGGCGTCTTTAATTTCTACTGGCTTTCCATTTCGCGACTTTACGCATTTAGATACTTATCTCGCAATGCTTAAAGACATGATAAAAAATACCACTGGCATTCGCAGACCAGGCTCGGCTGCGCTCGATTTAGCTTATGTGGCCGCTGGGTTTACCGATGGTTTTTTTGAGATTAATCTATCCACATGGGATATCGCCGCGGGTGGCCTCTTAGTGCAAGAGGCTGGCGGCATGGTAGGTGATTTTGAAGGCAACGAAAGCTGGCTCAACACAGGCAATATTGTGGCTGCAAATGCAAAAGTATTTTCGCAAATGCTACAAGTATTAAGCCCGCATTTAACCGATTCACTTAAAACAAAAGTAGCTTAATTTTCTATTTACAACCTAAGCTAAATAAAAAATTGTTCAAATGATTCAAGCCGCTTTTCAACAATATGCATATAGCTCGGATAATTCAGAACGAGCTGTTCAGTTAATCTCTGACTTAGTGGCAGCGTTGCGAGCAGCATGGGCAAATAGTCAAGAAGACAATCAAGCAGCTATTCAAGCGTTGCAAAACTTGTGTGATGTATTGCGCGCAGATGCACAAAAAGCGGAGTATTTGCGCGAGTCTATTTTGCATTTGTTGAGTGAGCGCAATCCTGTCTCGCTTTATTTAATCTCAAGATATTCAGCGTTCAGTGGATTTTTTACTGAAATTCGCAGACGTCTTGCATATAAATTACTGCCAGAAGCGGTTGATTCTGCCTACTTAATTGATTTGTTTGCGCAATTTTTCTCAAAAGTAAAAGATACTGATTGGGTTACTGCTGTGCCTGATGAAGTCTGGCTAGAGTTAATAACAGTTTTGCGTTTTGAAGATGCGCATGAAGACTTAAGCGCATCTTGTCTAAAGCATTTGGCTGAAGCAAGCCAAGTCTTGTCTTATCGCATAACTGCACTCGGCTTAGAGCCAGAGCTCATCCGAAATCACCCTGAGCTTGAAAAACATACATCGCCTTTTATCGCGCAACAACAAGTACTGGCAAGGTTTTTGGAAGCGACTGATGTAAATGAGCAGATCGCTGAAAGTGGTCAAGTATTAGTAATGCTTGAACAATGCAATGCAGTAGTGAGTAAAATTCGCCGAAATAGTACCCAAGCAGGGACCAGTATTCAACTGACGCAACTATTGCATCGTATGGCGCAACAAATTGCCCGTTTAGAATGTTTAATCCATATTTTAATGGGACAAAGTAATGAAATTGCCAAAGAGCATGCACGCTCTAAAATAGTCATGCTATTTAAAGAGTTAGTGTACGGCGAATGTCATAAAAATGATATTGGTGAATATCTGCAAAACAATGTAGAGGTAATGGCCCTACGTGTCACTGAAAACGCCAGCAGAACAGGTGAACACTATATTACGAATAGTCGACATGAGTACTTCGCACTGATGCGCTCGGCAATGGGTGCTGGTGGGCTGATTGGCATCATGGCGATGGTTAAAATTAGCTTGGCAAAACTGCATCTTGCACCGCTCACAGAAGCAATTTTATTTAGCTTAAATTATGGTGTTGGTTTTATGCTCATCCATATTTTACATTTTACGGTTGCTACCAAACAACCTGCCATGACCGCTGCTGCGATTGCCGCCAGTATTGATGCCACAGATGCGAAATCGAAAGAAATGAAACACTTAATCGCCATGATTGCAAATATGGTGCGTAGTCAGTTAGCGGCTATTTTTGGTAATGTTTTTTTTGCAATACCGACGGCGATATTAATTGCTTGGTGCTTTATGATTACAACAAATCAACATTTTATTACGCCTGAAAAAGCGCATCATTTAATAGCAGATATTGACCCAGTAAGAAGTGGTGCATTATTTTATGCGGCGATTGCGGGTGTTTGTTTATTTTTATCGGGCTTAATTACAGGCTATCACGATAATTTAGCGGTTTACAATAAAATTCCACAACGTTTGCGTGCGGTTAAATTTTTACAAAAGGTTTTGGGCTTAAGGCGGCTAGATATTGTAGCCAATTATGTAGAAAATAATTTGGGTGCGCTGGCAGGTAATTTTTATTTTGGTTGTTTATTAGGCGGGATGAGTGCCATAGGCATTTTGTTTGGCTTACCCTTTGATATTCGGCATATTGCTTTTTCAGCTGCATTTGTGGGCTATTCGGCATTTGCACTCGATTTTATGCTAAGTTGGCAAACAGTGGCATATGTCGCATTTGGGTTAGGCTTAATTGCAATTGTCAATTTAACCGTGAGCTTCTCGCTGGCAATTTATGTTGCGCTTAAATCACGTAAAATACGATTTAAACAATGGCGTATGTTATTTAGTCAGTTGGCCACTCGTTTAAATCAACACCCTTCAGAATTTATAATGCCACCCAAAAATTAGTTTAATGGCAAATAGATATTAATCAACCAGCTTTCCACCTGGTTTTTGTAATATTACCCACAAAGCGAGTGTGAAATAAGCATTATCTTGGCTGCAAATACAAATGTGTTTTTGTAAATGCTACAAGTATTAAGCGCGCATCTAACCCAGCCACTTACAACAAAAGTGGCTTAGTTAAGGAATTGCTTAGCGCACGTTTTGCACTAAGGCAAATTTTAAGCCTGGTGATGTTTGTTCTAGCATACGGTTAATATTTTTTGCTAGCTTAAAAATTTGGTCATCAGGGTTAATTTCTGCATTCTGAATAAATTCAGCTTTGTACTCAGGGTCGGTCGCTAATCTTTCCACATCAAATGGCCCTAATAGCGCTCTGCATTGTGCTAGAAAATCAGCATACAGTTCTAAATCCTCGTTTTCCATTTTATTTATCCTAATCCTGGTTGGTTTAAAAATCTTTTGTAATAAAGACTTTGCAGTATTTGTGCCAAATAAGTACTTTTTTAACCCATTGTTTTTATTTGGATTATTTTTTTAATTTCTCTTTAAAGGTCGGTAAGTGTTGATAAATTCATATATAACGTTGAAAAATTGACGTTGCCATCGCTTATATGAAGCAGTGGGTTATGAGATTAAATAAAAGCATGAATAAATTGGCGGTAGGATATAAAACCAACTAAAATGCTTTCATTAAAACTAAGTTAATAAATATTAAAACGCCTGTGTTAACTCCAACATCTGAATCAGTTGCCAATAGCACCAATGCTCAGCATACCCCCATGATGCGCCAGTACTTTGCCTTAAAAGCGCAGCATCCAGATATGTTGTTGTTTTATCGCATGGGCGATTTTTACGAGTTATTTTTTGAAGATGCTGAAAAAGTCTCACGTTTGTTGGGCATCACCTTAACGCATCGTGGGGCAACAAACGGCCAGCCAATAAAAATGGCAGGAGTGCCTTACCACGCGGCAGAAGGCTACCTTGCAAAACTTGCTAAACTTGGCGAAGCAGTAGCGATATGTGAGCAAATTGGCAACCCCGCTACCTCAAAAGGACCAGTCGAACGCGCAGTCACGCGCATCCTTACACCCGGCACACTCACCGACACAGCCTTATTAGATGAAACACGTGATAACCAACTATTGAGCATTTTCGCAAGCGATGGTGTGATTGGGCTTGCACGCATTAATTTAACATCAGGCGCCTTTGTATTAAGTGAGCTTGCCACAGGCCAACTCGCGCAAGAGTTACAACGCATTGCGCCAGTCGAGATTATTTGCGCAGATGACTTTAAGCACCAAGCGTTAGAAAGTTTTGATTGCGCAAAAAAACGTTTAAGCGCATGGCAGTTTGATGTAGATGCCGCCACAACGAGCTTAACGAAACAATTTAACACGCGAGATTTACAAGGCTTTGGTTGCGCAGAGATGCATTCAGCGGTTTCTGCCGCAGGTGCGCTAATCGATTATGTTAAACATACACAGCGCGCAGCTTTGCCTCATATTAATGAATTGAACGTTGAGCAAATTAGCCAATATATTCAACTAGATGCGGCTACGCGCCGTAATTTAGAAATTGATGTAACCCTACGTGGCGAAGCAAGCCCCACATTGTATTCATTACTCAATACCACACAAACGGCCATGGGCTCGCGTCTGTTTCGCAATTGGTTACATCACCCCTTACGCGATAGAAATATAGTCACCAAACGCCATGATGCTGTGGCTGAGTTGATACACACGGAAAAGTATCAGGCGTTGCAATTAAGCTTAAAAGTGATTGGCGATATTGAGCGTATGACCACAAGGGTGGCACTTAATACGGCCAGACCCCGCGATTTATCTGGTTTGCGCGATAGTTTATTGCAGTTGCCATCACTGCAAAATTTACTACTATCAAGTCAAGCTAAATTGCTTGAAACTTTGTGCGCAAATCTACAGGCGCCGTTTGAGGTAGTGCGCATTCTCACCCAAGCCATTCGAGCTGAGCCTTCATCTTTGTTGCGCGAAGGCGGCGTGATTGCTGATGGCTACGATGCTGAGTTGGACGAATTACGCGCGCTGCAAACCAACCATGGTGATTTTTTAATGCAGTATGAAGTGACCGAAAAAGCTCGTACAGGTTTGCAAAACCTAAAAGTAGAATACAACAGCGTGCATGGTTTTTATATTGAGATTAGCCGCGCGCAAGCTGAACATGCGCCCACTGAGTACCGCCGTCGCCAAACACTCAAAAATGCCGAGCGCTTTATTACGCCAGAACTTAAGGCATTTGAAGATAAAGTATTAAGCGCGAACGAGCGCGCACTGGCGCGCGAAAAAATGCTTTATGAGCAAATTTTAGCGCAATTAAATCCATTTATCTTGCCACTGCAGACCAATAGCGGCGCGGTCGCCAGCATAGATGTTTTGTGCTGTTTTGCAGAGCGTGCAGTTGCATTCAATTATACGCAACCACAATTTGTTGCTGAGGCAGGTATTGTAATTGAAGCAGGGCGCCATCCAGTGGTGGAAAGCATTGCCCAACCTTTTGTGGCAAATGATGTATTGATGACGCCATACCGTCAATTGTTGTTGATTACTGGCCCGAATATGGGCGGTAAATCGACCTTTATGCGGCAAGTTGCATTGATTGTACTGCTAGCACATTGTGGTGCTTTTGTGCCTGCAAAAGTTGTTAAAATCGGCGAAATTGATCGTATCTTCACGAGAATCGGCGCATCTGATGACTTAGCAGGTGGACGCTCAACATTTATGGTGGAGATGACTGAAACGGCCAATATTCTGCATAACGCCACAGATAAAAGTTTGGTGTTGTTAGATGAAATTGGACGCGGTACTAGCACTTTTGATGGATTAAGTTTGGCGTGGGCAGTTGCAAAACAACTTTTGGAGAAGAATAAAAGCTATACACTATTTGCCACCCATTATTTTGAGTTAACGCGCATTGTGGATGAGTTTAAGCAAGCCGCTAATGTGCACTTAGATGCCGTTGAGCACGATGGTAGAAATGGCAAAGGCATTGTGTTTTTACATAAGGTCGAAGAGGGCGCAGCGCACATGAGCTACGGCATACAAGTAGCGCAGTTGGCGGGCATTCCAAAGTCAGTGGTGGCTTCGGCCAAGCGCAAACTCGCTCAGCTAGAAAGCGCTCAATTGAATAGTCAGTTAACGCATAACCAAAATCAGCCTGATATGTTTTGTGTGAAAGTGGAAGAACTAGAAGTGCCGCAACACCCTGTAGTGGCCGAACTTGAGGCCATTCAGCCGGATGACTTAACACCTAAAGCAGCATTAGATTTGTTATATAAGTTACAAGCTTTGCTGAAATGATACAAAACAAAAAAGCACTCGATTGCGAGTGCTTTTTATGTAAAGCTTAAAGTCATACTACTTAAACTTCAAACTAATGGTGATGTCCACCTTCACCATGTACGTGCTGGTGAGAAATTTCTTCTAAATTAGCTTTACGCACCCCTGTGACTGTGGCTTTAAATAATAA
>JAIYEJ010000001.1 GCA_027487055.1 Methylotenera sp.
AAGGCAGAACCACCCATGCGGTTTTTGCCATTACCTAAATCAATCAAAATGAGCTTAGTTTCGCCTTTATCGCATCTCAATTGTGGTGTAAGTGTTTTTCTGGCATCTGACGTATTTGCAAACGCAGTAACTACCAAAGATATTGGTGAAGTGACTGTTTTATCTAAGCCGTCATCATTCCATACTGTTTTCATGCTCATCGAGTCTTTACCAACAGGAATGCTAATGCCAAGTGCTGGGCACAACTCCATACCAACCGCTTTTACAGTGGCGAATAATGCAGCATCCTCACCGGCATGTCCTGCAGGGGCCATCCAGTTGGCAGAAAGTTTTAAGTTGCTTATATTTTCGATTGATGCAGCTGCAATATTGGTGATGGCTTCACCTATCGCCATGCGACCAGATGCAGGTGCATTAATTAAAGCGAGCGGTGCTCGCTCCCCAATTGCAAACGCTTCACCTGCGTTGGTTTCATATCCAGCCAAAGTTACAGCGACATCACTTACAGGTACTTGCCATGGCCCAACCATTTGGTCGCGTGCAATTAAGCCAGTGACAGTTCGGTCGCCAATGGTAATCAGAAATGTTTTATCTGCAACACCTGGCAGCCTAAATACTCGTGCCACAGCAGAGTTAATTTTAATTTTGCTAGTTTCAAAAGCGGCTAATTTTTTTGTAACCGATTTAACATCTCGCGTCATTTTTGGAGGTTTACCTAACAATACAGATAAATCCATATCGACAGGTTTGTTCCCAAAATGACTATCTTCAACCGCTAAATGACGGGCTTCTGTTGCAACACCTACCACAGCAAATGGGCAACGCTCGCGAGCGCATATTTCTTCAAATAGGTTCAAATTTTCTTGCGTTACTGCCAGTACATAGCGCTCTTGTGCTTCGTTGCTCCATAGTTCGCGCGGGCTCATGCCTAACTCTTCGTTATGCACATTACGTAACTGAAAGGTTGCACCAATTTTTGCGTCATTGACTAGCTCTGGGAATGCATTGGAAATGCCGCCTGCACCAACATCATGAATGCTCAAAATAGGATTTTTGACACCCATTTGCCAGCAGCGATCTATCACCTCTTGCGCACGACGTTGTAACTCTGGGTTGCCACGTTGCACAGAGTCAAAATCTAAGTTCTCAGTATTAGCACCAGTATCCATGCTAGACGCTGCGCCGCCACCCAAACCAATCAGCATGGCTGGGCCGCCAAGCTGAATAAGCGCTGCACCTGCAGGTATTGCATTCTTGTGAGAGTGGCTATCAGAAATATTCCCGACTCCGCCTGCTAACATAATGGGCTTATGGTAACCGCGCACCTCGCCATTCGTTTCAATCTCAAATGTTCTAAAATATCCGGCGATATTCGGGCGACCAAACTCATTGTTATAAGACGCGCCTCCTAGTGGGCCGTCAATCATAATTTGTAGCGGCGTTGAAATGCGATTTGGCTTACCGTAGTCCACTTCCCATGGTTGGTTAAAGTCAGGAATATTTAAGTTTGATACCGAAAATCCAGTTAAGCCAGCTTTGGGTTTAGAGCCTATACCAGTAGCGCCTTCATCACGGATTTCACCACCTGCGCCCGTGGCCGCGCCAGCGAATGGCGAGATGGCAGTAGGGTGGTTGTGCGTTTCCACCTTCATTAAGTAGTGCATATTGTCTTCTACAAAGCCATATTCACCAGCGTTATTTGGGTAAAAGCGTTTTGTTTTTTGGCCGACGACACCCGTGCTATTCGCGAAGGCAATAATGGAAGAGTTGTCAGAATAGGCAACCACTGTGCTGCCAGGGTTAAGCTTATGTGTATTACGTATCATGCCAAACAGCGAGATTTCTTGTTGCACGCCATCAATCACCCAATCTGCATTAAATATTTTGTGACGGCAATGTTCAGAGTTGGCCTGAGCAAACATCATGAGTTCGACATCTGTTGGATTTCGCCCCATTTTTTTGAAGTTATCTACGAGGTATTCAACTTCATCGGTCGAAAGCGCTAAGCCCATTTCATTGTTTGCCTCAAATAAGGCTGCGCTACCACCATTTAGAATATCTATGCTATTGAGCGGCTTAGGGTCTGCTTGATGATAGAGCCTTTCCGCATCTGCTAGATGACTTATAACACTTTCTGTCATGCGGTCATGTATGACAGATTTAAACGTGTTTTTTTCTGCATCGGTTAAAGGTTTACCGCTTTTGGTTTGTACATAGTAGGCAATGCCACGTTCAAGCCGGGAGATAGAAGTTAAGCCACAATTGTTCGCAATATCTGTTGCACGCGATGCCCACGGCGAAATGGTGCCAATACGTGGAATAACCAAAAACAGTGTCCCAGAAGGCGCTTCAATATTTGCTTTTGGGCCATAGGTCAGAATCTGATTTAAGATACTTTGATGAACATGAGAAAGCGTTGCTTCGCTAAATGCAAAATGTACAAATTCAGTATAAATATGCCCTATGTTTGGCGCGCTTAACTGCAAGGTATCATAAAGCTTATCGAGCCGAAATTTCGATAAAGCGGAGCTACCGCGAAGGCTTAAAAAATGGACATTATTTGACATGTAGCGAAATTGATTTTAATTAAAAATTCGAAACACCATTTTATCAGAAAGCCTACATTAACAGAAAGAACTTAAGCTTAACAAAAGCCCTAGATTTACTATATTAAGAGTTAATAGTAATGATGAGACAATTAAGCTGTTAAAACAAAAAAGCCTGCTAATGCAGGCTTTTTAATAGATAAATCTTAACTAAATGAAGTTTTATTTTTTGTCGGTAAGGCCTGGTACTTCAATTTTAGCTTTCTCTTTTAGGCCAAGCATCATTTTTTCTAATTTACGTTGTTGTAATGTACGCTCTAAGCCGCTTTTGACTTTGTCAAAGCTTGGCACTTGTGTAGCGCGAGAATCAACCAATTTAATTACATGCCAACCAAATTGTGTTTGCACAGGTTCCTCAGTGAGTTCACCTTTCTTCAAGCTTGTCACAGCATCACTAAATGGCTTAACCATACCAGCAGCAGAGAACCAACCTAAATCACCACCTTTTTCTTTTGAGCCTGGGTCCAGTGATTTCTCTTTGGCAATCTTAGCAAAATCGCCGCCCTTTTTAATTTGTGCGGTGATGTCTTTTGCTTCTGCTTCAGTTTTTACCAAAATATGGCGTGCGCTATATTCTTTATCGCCTAGTTCTTTTTTGTATTCTTCGTATGCGGCTTTTGTGTCTGCATCAGTGACTGGGTTTTTCTTCATAAAATCAGCTAAAAATGCATTAACCACCAATTTACGCTGACCAATTTCAGAAGCTATCGCTACGTCAGCGTTTTTATCGACGCCTTGTTTCACGGCTTCTTGGTAAGCCAATTCAGAACCTACAAGCTCATTAATCACTGCATTTTTTAAGCCTTCGCTTTTTTGGCCACGTGCTTGGGCATCTTTCATAATGAAATCTACCCAAGATTGTTTAATGGGCTTGCCATTCACTGTAGCTGCGGATTCTGCAGCATGGGCTGTGGATGTTAATGCTAATGCTGAAATAGCTAAAAGTGTAAGAAAAATTTGGTTGATTTTCATAAGAAATCCTTAAGTTTTAAAAGTAAATTTATTTTTAATTGTAATTTATATGGAGTCGTCAGGAGAAATTGCAAGTATGCTTATAGCATGAATTTGTTGAGGAATTAAGTCATTCAATAATTGATAAACTAAACGATGTCGCATTATCTGCGATTTTTGAGAAAATTGCGAGCTTACTATTTTTACGGTGAAGTGCCCCCCGCCAGTATTGCCTTTGTGGCCTGCATGTAGGGCGCTATCGTCTTGAATCTCTAAGTTAATCGGCTTAAGTGAATCAAGCCTAGATTTTATAATGTCTGTTAAATGCATGCGGTTGATAATAAATTGAACCTTGTTTCATTGTTAATTTAGGGTAAGGTTTTGCGAAAAGGTTTCACTGTCACCTGCTGATACACGCCTGCAATAATAAACGGATCAGCATCTGCCCAAGCTTTTGCAGCGGCTAAATCGCTAAAGTCGGCCACAATTAAACTACCGCTAAAGCCCGCTAAACCTGGGTCTACGCTATCAATTGCAGGAAACGGGCCAGCTAAAATTAATCGACCTTGATCTTGAAGCGAGGTAAGGCGCGCCAGATGTTGAGGCCTAGCTTCTAAGCGCTTTTCAAGGCTATTTGGGGTGTCTTCAGCGATAATGGCGTATAACATGAGTTTTAATTTCTAATTTTTGGAATCTGAAGTTTCAGGGTCAATAAATTTAATTTGTTTGCTGTAAAAACCAAACAAGCTAAACATAAATATCAGCATCACAATAGGCACACCAGGAAATTTAAAATAAATCCAATATTGTGGAAATTTATAAATAAACACTAAATTAATGAGCCCAATTAAGGTAAAAAAGCCAACCCAATAGAAGTTGATTGCTTGCCAAGTGGTTGCGCTGGCCTCAATTTGTTTTTGCATCATGAGTTGAATTAAGTTTTTTTTATAAAAATAACTCGATACCAGCAAGGCAATCGCAAGAACCCAATAAAAAATACTAAATTTAATCTTAATAAAAAATTCATCATGTAAAAATAGAGTGATTGCCCCAAAAGGAATCACGAGCAAAAAGGTAATAAGTACCATATTGCTTACTTTGCCATGTGTAAAGTATTCCCAAATGGCTTGCCCAGTCACAAATACCATGAGTGCGATGGTGGCGGCGTAAATATCAAACGCTAGATAAAATACCAAAAATAATATTGCGGGGACTAAATCAAAAAAAAATTTCATGCGTGCCTTTAGGGTTTAACTTTCTTAAGTGTTTTAGCTATCTTATGGGGTTTCGCTATCGGTAAAGGCTGTATTTTGCTATGATTTGCATTGATTTGTAAAACCAATTTTTAAATATTTTATGCTTAAGTATTAGCATAGTGAGTAAAAAGAGAATTTAAAGTATGGCTGCATTGTTCGATCTTCACTGTCACTCAACTGTTTCTGATGGCTTATTGTCACCAAAAGACTTAGTTGCTTATGCAGCTAAACAAGGCGTAAAGGTTCTCGCACTCACAGACCACGATGATGTTGCAGGCCTGCAAGCCGCGCGTGAAGCAGCTTGCGAGCATGGTATTCAGTTTGTAAACGGCGTTGAAATTTCGGTCACTTGGAAAAAGCGCACCTTGCATATTGTCGGATTGAAAATTGACCCAGAAAATGCTGCGCTTAAAGCCGCATTTGAAGGCGTAAGAAAAGGCCGCGATTTACGTGCGCATGAAATGGGTGCAGATTTAGCTAGAATTGGCATACACGGTGCTTATGAAGGCGCTAAAGCTCTTGCAGGCAATAGCATTATCACACGCACGCACTTTGCGCGTTTTTTAGTAGAAAGCGGCCACGCAAAAGATAATAAATCGGTATTCAAGAAATATTTGGTTAAAGGCAAACCTGGTTATAAAAACTATGAATGGATGAGCTTAGAGCAAGCTGTTAAGCTCATCAAAGACAGTGGCGGAATTCCTGTGATTGCGCACCCTGGTCGCTATGATTTAGGCA
This sequence comes from Methylotenera sp., assembly GCA_027487055.1. Classification (GTDB taxonomy): domain Bacteria; phylum Pseudomonadota; class Gammaproteobacteria; order Burkholderiales; family Methylophilaceae; genus Methylotenera_A. The sequence continues at coordinate 5,552 of JAIYEJ010000001.1, forward strand.
CAATTAATATGTTGTTACTGATGCATCAGTTTAAAAGCCTTGGTGGCGTGGCGATAGAAGTGGTGACGGGCAGTCATGCGCCGCCGCAATATCAGCAATTTGCAAAAATCGCACATCGGTTTGGTTTAAAGTCATCTTTAGGATCTGATTATCACGGTACGGGAATTTCTTACATGCCGATGGGCTGTGTGCCTGATTTACCTGAGGGTTGCGTTCCAGTCTGGGATGACTGGCCTGAAACGGCAAATTTAGCGAATTAATATCACAGTGCTTTGATTAATGGCTCAATACTTTGTCATCAACGCTGAAAACCCACAATCACGACTGATAAAACATGCGGTAGAAATTTTGCAAGATGGTGGAGTTATTGCATACCCTACAGATTCTAGTTATGCACTGGGTTGCATGTTAGGGTTTAAAAATGCTCAAGATAAAATTCGCCAGATTCGTGCTTTAGATGAAAGTCATCTTTTTACGCTTATTTGTCGTAACCTGAGTGATCTTGCCATTTATGCGCAGGTGGGCAATAGCCAGTTTCGATTACTAAAAGCAAATACGCCTGGCGCATATACATTTATATTGCGCGCAACAAAAGAGGTGCCACGGCGTTTGCAACATGCAAGGCGAAGCGCGGTGGGAATCCGAGTTCCAAACCATGCAGTGGTACAAGCACTGTTAGATGAACTTGCGGCACCAATATTAAGCATGACTTTGCAATTGCCATTTGCGAATGAGCCGCTAAACAATCCTTGGGAGATTCGTGATAGGCTTGAGCATTCGGTGGATTTGGTGATTGATTCAGCGATTCATAATGCAGGGCTAACCACAGTGATCGATTTGACTGAAAGTACACCTGTGCTTATTCGCCAAGGCTCAGGGGATATTGCCCCATTTGGTCTTTAAGTAGTTTTTTTTAGAAAGTATTGAGATGGATTTTTTTGGTCTTTTAAATGCGTTATCAGATTTAAATGGCATGCAACGAATTGCTGTTTCAGCAATTCCGATGATATTTGCAATTACTGTGCATGAGGCCGCGCACGGTTATGCGGCGCGGTATTTTGGTGATATGACTGCATATCAGCTTGGGCGTATTTCCTTAAACCCAATTCGCCATATCGACCCGATAGGCACTGTGCTGATCCCAAGCCTTACTATGTTAATCGGTGGTATATTTTTTGGTTGGGCAAAGCCAGTGCCTGTTAATTTTATGAAACTGCGCCACCCTAAGCGCGATATGCTTTGGGTTGCTGCTGCTGGACCAGGGGCAAATTTAGTCATGGCTTTTTTGTGGGCGTTTGTGATTAAGATTTCGGTACTTGCGCCGCAAAACTTTACGCTACCATTAGCTTTAATGGGCGCAGCAGGTATTTTAACGAATACCGTGTTGATGGTGCTTAATTTGATTCCGTTGCCACCGCTTGATGGTGGGCGCATTGCGGTGAGCTTATTGCCAAATAATTTAGCCATTAAATACGCGCAAATCGAACGCTATGGCTTTATTATTTTAATTATCCTGCTATTCACCCATATTCTTGATAAAATTATGTGGCCGTTTGTGATACTTACGTTACAAACAATTGCAAAAGTCTTTTTCTAGATGATATTTTTTTAGTTGGTTTTTTTAAGGTCTATTTTTAGGTTAAATTATGGCGGTAGAACGCGTTTTATCTGGCATGCGCCCCACAGGCAACTTGCACTTGGGTCACTACAATGGCGTATTAAAAAATTGGATTAAGCTTCAGCACGAGCATGAATGCTTATTTTTTGTGGCCGATTGGCATGCACTCACAACTCATTACGATACACCAGAGATTATTGAAGAATCAGTGTGGGAGATGGTGATTGATTGGCTCGCTGCGGGCGTTGACCCTGCGAATGCGACCATTTTTATTCAATCTAAAGTGCCGGAACATGCAGAGTTGCATACACTTTTGAGCATGATTACACCATTAAGTTGGTTAGAACGCGTGCCCACTTATAAAGACCAACAAGAAAAACTCGCCAGTAAAGATTTATCGACTTACGGCTTTTTGGGTTATCCGCTATTACAATCTGCTGATATTTTGATTTACAAAGCCACGCAAGTGCCGGTGGGTGAAGATCAAATTCCGCACATTGAATTTACGCGCGAAATTGCGCGCCGTTTTAACCATCTTTATGGTAAAGAGCTTGGTTTTGAAGAAAAAGCCGAAGCGGCGATTAAAAAACTAGGCTCAAAACGCGCGGCGGTATATGAAGAAATGCGTAACGCCTACCAACAAAGTGGCGATGAAGAGGCGCTGGAAAGTGCGCGCGCCATGATTGAAGAAGCGCAAAACTTAAGCTTGGGTGATAAAGAGCGCTTGTTGGGCTATTTAGAGGGCGGCGGCAAAATCATTTTGGTCGAACCAGAATATAAACTCATGCCTGCCAGCAAAATGACAGGGCTAGACGGCCAAAAAATGTCGAAGTCCTATAACAACACGATTTCACTACGTGAAGATGTTGATACCGTGGCTAAAAAAATCAAAACTATGCCAACCGACCCTGCGCGCATCCGCCGTACCGACCCAGGCGACCCAGCCAAATGCCCAGTGTGGCAATTGCATGAAGTCTATTCTGACCAAAAAACCCAAGATTGGGTGCAAGTGGGCTGTAAAGGTGCGTCGATTGGCTGTATCGAGTGTAAACAACCTGTCATCGATGCCGTGTTAAAAGAACTTAAACCGATTCAAGAACGCGCTGCGCAATATGCCGAAGACCCAACCTTGGTGAAAAATATTGTGGCGGAAGGTTGCGAAAAAGCAAGAAAGTTAGCGCGTGAGACGATGAGAGATGTAAGAGACGTAATGGGTTTGAATTATGGTTAATGTTCTTAGATTAATCATCAATATTGCAAGAATTTGTAATGTTTATTAGCAAAGGTGTTGGTGCTTTCAATGTAATTTTTTCCGGTTACCTTGCTTTTTTTAGTACGTAAAGCAGTTGGTACGATAAAATTTGGCGGCTCGTTCGTTACTGTGGTTGCATTTAGCGTTTATAGTTTTTTGCCACTAATTGTGTTTCGGAAAAATTTCGACATAATGACTAGCTAAGGTATTTGGTATCGTGTTGGCGATATTGATATAGGTATTGCATTGGCACCATTTTTTTGTTTCTCCTATTTATTGGATTGCAGCGTTTTTGGGTATTGGTAGAGCAGAAGCTGATAAAGCGCGTAACAGCACTCAGTAAGTGTAAATTGAGAATGCTGTTTAGTTTCAGTTCATCATAATATAGTCTGTGAAACAATATCCATGCGGGTTTCGCATTCGACTAAGTGTTTTAGTACTTAGCGAGAATGGTGAAGCCAAGAACTGGTACAGAGCATCATTTTTGATAGCTGTTTCACATTAGGACGTTATGAATCATTGGGTTGCACTTGCCATTGCCATTGTCGCAGAAGTCATTGGCACCACCGCGCTTAAAGCTTCAAATGAGTTTACGCGCTTATGGCCATCTTTGATAGTGGTGGTTGGTTATGGCACAGCGTTTTACTTTATGGCGCTGAGTATGCGCGTGCTACCCGTAGGCATTATGTATGCGATTTGGTCGGGTATGGGTATTGTGCTGGTATCTATTATTGGTTGGGTAATTTATCGGCAAGTGTTAGACGTGCCCGCCATCATCGGCATGGGACTTATTATTGCAGGAGCAATTGTGATTAACGTGTTTTCGAAGACTGTAGGACATTAATGCTATTACAACAAAACTCAGAACTAAAACACCATGATGTCAAAATCAAGGGCGAAACACTGAGCGAGTTACCGCAAGATTTATATATTCCGCCCGATGCCTTAGAAGTGTTTTTAGAAACCTTTGAAGGTCCGCTCGATTTATTGTTGTATCTCATTCGCAAGCACAATTTAGATATTCTCGATATCCCCATGGCGGAGTTGACCGCGCAATATATGGTGTATGTTGAGAAAATGAAGGCGATTAAGTTAGAGCTTGCGGCAGATTATTTGCTGATGTCGGCAATGTTGATCGAAATTAAATCACGCATGTTGCTGCCAAAACCTGTTGAAATTGGCGAGGAAGATGACCCAAGAGCCGAACTAGTGCGCCGCTTGATGGAATACGAGGCGATTAAACTCGTCGCTACGCGTTTGGATGCAATGCCGCAAGTGGGCGTGGATATTACGGTTGCAGCTGCGTATTATCAACATATTGCTGAAGTGAAGCCGCCAGAAGTGAGTTTGGATGAGTTGGTAGAAGCTTGGCGCAATGTGCTTAAACGTGCAAAGCTTAACTCAAACCACAAAATTGGTAAGGCAGAGCTTTCGGTACGTGAGCATATGAGCCAGATTTTGCGCCGCTTAAAAGCAGAGGGTATGATAGAATTTTCTCAACTTTTTGACCAAGAAACAGAAGTGTTGGCAAAACTAGTGGTGAATTTTTTAGCAATTTTAGAACTGGCAAAAGAAGGACTGGTTCGCATTACGCAACAAGCCGCATTTTCACCAATCTATTTGCAAGCCAATTTAAGTGATAGTGTGAGTGAATAAAGATGAAAGATCTAGATAACATCACCGAATTCAAACAAGTGCTAGAGGCTGCATTGCTTACCGCTGGTCAGCCACTTAGTTTAGATGAAATGTTAAAACTGTTTGCAGGTCGCATGGAGCGCACGACTTTGCGTATGTTGTTAGATGAACTCAAGCAAGATTGGACTGATAAGACATTAGAGTTAGTGCAAGTCGCCACTGGTTATCGCTTTCAAGCCAAGCCACAATTTAGTGAATATATCGCGCGCTTAAGTCCAGAACGTCAACCCAAATATAGCCGTGCAGTGATGGAAACACTGGCGATTATTGCATATCGTCAACCTGTGACACGTGGTGATATTGAACAAATTCGTGGTGTAGCTGTGAATCCAAATGTGATGCGGCAATTGCAAGAGCGCGACTGGATAGATGTGGTGGGGCAACGCGAAGTGCCAGGCAGGCCTTCACTTTATGCTACTACCAAACATTTTTTAGATGATTTAAATCTGCGCTCAATTTCTGAATTACCACCAATGGACGATTTTGCGCAAAGCGAGATTCCTTTAGATAGTTAAATGTTATTAGATCACCAAGTGCTCAACTCACAAAAGTTAAGAGTTCTTACATTAGGGTTTAACTTACGTCTGATGTAAAATAGCGTTTTAGATAGATTTAAGCTATGGCCCGCCCACACAAACCACCTCAAACAACAGCACCAAAACGCCGCCCAATCGCATCGCCAGAAATGAATGCGGATGGGGATGCCGGCGGTAGTCAGCGCTTACATAAATTGCTCGCGCTGGCAGGTTTTGGTTCGCGTCGTGATATGGAAAAACTCATAGAATCAGGTCGTGTGAGTGTCAATGGCCACATTGCTACTTTAGGTGCGGCGGTGATAGCGAGTGACACTATTAAAGTGGATAACCGCGTGGTGCATTTGCCTTTTGAGGCAGAACTTCCGCAAGTGTTGCTCTACCATAAACCAGAAGGTGAGATTGTTAGTGCGGACGACCCAGAAGGCCGTGCCAGCGTTTTTGATAAGTTGCCACGTATTAAACAAGGTAAATGGATTGCCATTGGTCGGCTAGATATCAACACTAGCGGTTTGTTAATTTTCACCAACTCTGGCGAGCTCGCGAATCGCTTTATGCACCCACGCTATGAGGTGGAGCGCGAATACGCCGTGCGTATTTTGGGTGAATTAAGTGATGAGCAAATGTTGCAACTTACGGAAGGCATCGTGCTAGAAGACGGCATGGCGAGCTTTAATAGCATTTACTTAACGGGTGGCGAGGGCGCAAATAAGTGGTATCAAGTTGTCATTAAAGAAGGTCGTAACCGCGAGGTGCGACGCTTGTTTGAGGCTTTTCATTTGCCAGTGAGCCGACTAATGCGCGTTAGATTTGGGCCGATTAATCTACCTCCACGGGTAAAACGCGGCACCATGTTGAAGCTTGAACCAAAACAAGTAGTGGATATTTTGGAGTGGGCAGGTATGGAAGCGCCAAAAGCACCACCTCGTCAATTAAATCAGCGTGAAAAAGATAAAGCGACCAGCGTTTTTACCGCAAAAGTGCGCAAACAACGCGGCAGTATTCTAGATAAAGAACCAAGAGAAGCAGGGGTTTCAGAACGAAATCAAATAGGCAGGCCTGGAGAACGCTCTGGTACTGGCCCGCAGGGCATCAAAAAATCTTCGCCTAAAAAACCAGTGAATCGGCGTATTCGGGGTGACTTAATCGGCTCGCCAGATAAACAAAAAGCGGGCATGACGCATAAAAGTGATAGAAACCGCGGTCGCGGCTAAATTTTTTAAATCAGCTGTTCTTTAGTAAGTAAAAACACAAACTGATTACCGCTAGATGTCTGTAGCCAAGTAAAAGGTAGATTCGGATAAGCTTCTAGCAAAGCATCGCGATTATGCCCAATTTCTACCACTAAAATCCCGTGATCGTTTAAGTAATGCGTAGCCTCACGCAAGATGGTATGCGTGTGGTCTAGGCCAGCAACGCCGCTACCCAGCGCAATTTGCGGTTCATTACGATATTCTGCAGGGAGTTGCGCCATGCTAGGTGCATCGACATAAGG
>JAIYEJ010000352.1 GCA_027487055.1 Methylotenera sp.
CCGATGGCAAGCTCTCGTGCCAGCTCTATCAGCGCAGTGCCGATATTTTCTTAGGTGTGCCATTTAATATTGCGTCCTATGCATTGCTCACTATGATGGTGGCGCAAGTATGTGGGTTAAAGCTGGGTGATTTTGTGCACACGTTGGGCGATGCGCACATCTACAGCAACCACATGGAACAGGTGAAAGAGCAACTTTCGCGTGATATTCGCCCTTTGCCACAAATGCACATTAATGGTGCAGTCAACAGCATTTTTAATTTCAAATACGAAGACTTTACCTTAGTGAGCTATAATCCACACCCCGCTATCCAAGGCAAAGTGGCTGTTTAACTAGTCGAATGGCTACATTGGTTATTTGCAACCAAATTTTAGGTTGTAGTCAACCAAATTGTAATGCAATTGTAAATTAAACAAATCAATCAATGACTTAACTATTATTTTGGTATAATTATTGCTTAAGTTTTATTGTTATTTTTTAAACAGGAGAGTCTTTATGTTTCGTTTATCTTTAGGTGCAATGTTAGTTGCGGCTGCATTTTTTTCAAGTTCAGCAATCGCTGGTCATGAGTCTATTAAACATGTGAACTACGATAGCTTGGGTAAATGTGTAAAAGCAGCTTTATCTAAACACGAAGGTACCATTGTTAAAATGGAAATGAAATCTGAAAACAAAAAACCAACTTATGAGTTTGATGTTGAGTCTGCAGATGGTACATCATGGGATATTGAGTGCGATGTAAAAAGCAGCAAAATCACAGAAGTTGAGCAAGAAGTGAAAGTGGACGATGCTAAATTTAAAGCGGTGGCTAAAGTATCAGAAGCAGATGCGAAAGCGACAGCTTTAGCTGCACATCCAGGTACAGTAGTTGAAACAGAATATGAAATTGAACCAGATGGTAAAGCATCATACGAGTTTGATATCACTGAAAAAGATGGTGAAGAAGTGAAAATTGAAGTCGACGCAACGACAGGTAAAATTGTAGAAACAAGCTATGAAGTTTACCAAATTGGTAAAGAGTAATCAGTTAAACTCTATTTAATTATTCGTTTTTGAATCTAAAAAGGGCGCTATTCAGCGCCTTTTTTACTTTTGTTCTCAATTAAGCAGTTCGGGAATTTTTACCAGTATCAAGTGAATAATACTAAAGAAGTTTAATTGTTGATTTAAAGTAATTGGTTTGTTTGACGCTCAAATGCTTTTTTTAGCCGCTTTATACCTAAAATAGTTTCTTCGTTATTAAATTTAGCAAACCCTAGTCGTATTGCAGAAACCGATTCACCTGCAAGGCTATATTCGGCGCCTGCAATAAAACGTACTTTTTCAAGCTCAGCATCGTTTTGTAATGTTTGCATATTAATTTTTTTATTCACAATAAGCCAAAGAGCCAAGCCGCCATCTGGCATTGAAAAGTCTACATAGTCGTTTAACTCGCTACGAATTAGTTTGGCGATAAAAGCCCGACGTTCCTCATATATTTTAGATATTTTTAATGTGTGTCGATTAATTTCACCAGTATGCAATAACTCTGCAATTGCAAGTTCAGTGATTGTGTTGCCTTGGCGATCTATCATCATGATTTCGTTACCAAAATGCTTGATAATTTCACGCGAGGCAACTACAAATCCAAGCCTAAAACTGGGCGCTAATACATTACTAAGTGAGCCAACATAAATCACCCGATTAGGTTTATCTAAACTCGCTAACGGCATAATTGCGCGTTTAGAAAAGTGAAACTCAAAATCATGATCATCTTCTATAATTAAAAAATCATATGCTTCAGCTAAATTAATCAGGCGCTTGCGATTGGCAATAGGCATTGAGACCGTGGTAGGGATTTGATAATGCGGGCTCACATAAACAGCGCGAATTTTGGTATTTTTGCATAGTGCTTCTAGAGAATCTAAGTCTATACCTTCTTTGTCTTGTTCAATCGTAATGATTTGCGCGCCACAACTTTTAAACGTATCGGTCGCTAATTGATCGCATAGCTTTTCCATTACTATCACATCGTTTTGCCTTATTAGCGCCCGACCAGCTAAGAAAAATCCCATTTGACGCCCGCGAACAATACAAACATTTTCCACATCAGCATGCAAGCCACGATTCATATTTAGCATATGTAATATCGCTTGGCGCAATATCATGCTTCCTTTAGGCTCGTTATACGCTTGCTTATTAGAACGAATTATAGAAATAAGTGCGTGGCGCATCGCGCGTGACAAAACATCAAGTGGCACAAGGCGTGAGTCAGATGAGCCATCACTAAAATGAATAAAGTCTCTTTCCGCTTTTTTATTAGCAGACACTTTAGACTCGATGACAGTTTTGTTTTTAAATGCGAAATCGAGTTTTTTGATAGGTTTTGGATTGTAGCCAACAGCAAAAATGCGGGATGCAACAAAAGTACCACGTTTACTTTCTGTCGTTAACCAGCCTTGCGCAATCAGCTCCTCGTAAGATTGCACAACCGTTTTACGGTTTACACCTAACTTAATGGCAAGCTCACGTGTGCCTGGTAGTGCCATTCCAACTTCAAAACGACCTTGTTGAATTTCATCAATAATTTTATTCGCAATTTGAGAATGTATTGCAATATCTGAGTCACGTTCAATCATGACTTCTAATTTCCAAGGTCTTAACATTGCATTCCTTTTAATATGTTGGTTGACATGTTAGCAAACAGAAATTGTGAAATCATTAAATCGCTTCTGGACCCCTTTGATATTTAAATCTGGATGGTATAGAGATGATTTAAGTTGATAAAGTTACATTTGTTTACAAATTGTAACAATTTGACTAAACATTAAACTTACAGTTCAACTAAATGTAGGTTAAATATGTAGTCAATTAATGCGTAAGCTAAAGAACGTAAATAAGTATTTAAAGATTTAATTTAACTACTTAATTTATACAATTATTTTGTCTTTGGAGATAAAAATGAAATTAAATACAATCAAACTAGCTCTCGGCTTAGTTGCAGGCGCAACATTGGCAATGCCAATGGTAGCATCAGCAGCAGCTGATCGCGACGCAGCAATGGCTAACCCAAATAACTGGGCAACACCACGTGCAAACGAAATGGGTCAAGGTTACAGCACATTAGCTCAAGTTAACAAAGGTAACGTTAAAAACCTTAAAGCAGCTTGGACATTCGCTACTGGTGTAAACCGTGGTCACGAAGGTTCACCACTCGTTGTTGGTAACATGATGTATGTACATACAGCATTCCCAAATAACGTATATGCTTTAGACTTAAACGACAACCAAAAAATCGTTTGGCAATATTTCCCTAAACAAGACCCATCAGTACAAGCTGTATTGTGCTGCGACAACGTAAACCGTGGTCTTGGTTTCGGCGATGGCAAAATCTACTTACAACAAAACGATGGTAACTTAGTTGCTTTAGACGCTAAAACTGGTGCTAAACAATGGTCAGTACAAAACACTGATCCAAAAGTTGGTGCTACAAACACTAACGCACCACACGTAATCAAAGACAAAATCTTAACTGGTTGCTCAGGTGCTGAATTCGGTGTTCGTTGCTTTAGTGCAGCTTACAATGCTAAAGACGGTTCATTAGCATGGAAAGCTTACTCAACAGGTCCAGACTCTGAAGTATTGATTGGTGCTGATTTTAACTCAGCGAACCCACAATACAGTGCTTTGTCAGTGTACAAAGACATCAATGGTGGTAACAAACAAGGCGGTTCTTTCGAAGCGATGAAACAAGGCGAGATCAAAATCGGTGAAAAAGACCTAGGCGTTCGCACATGGTTAAAACCACAAGCAGTTAAAGATGGTTGGCAACATGGTGGTGGCTCTACATGGGGCTGGTGGCCGTATGATGCACGTACAAACTTAGTGTACATTGGTACAGGTAACCCATCTGTTTGGAACCCAGACGTACGTCCAGGCGACAACAAATGGTCTATGACTATTTTTGCACGTGATATCGATTCAGGTATGGCTAAATGGGGCTACCAAATGACTCCACACGATGAGTGGGATTATGATGGTATCAACGAAGTGATCTTGTTTGACAAAGGTGGCAAAACATACGCATGGCACCATGACCGTAACGGTTTTGCATACACATTCAATGCTGGTAGTGGTGCATTGATTGCAGCTGAGAAAGTACA
>JAIYEJ010000119.1 GCA_027487055.1 Methylotenera sp.
GCAGAATTATGCACTAATATTGGCGCGAGCAAAAATGATGGCTCTGCAAGGCATATTTTAAGCGGGCATATATTAGATGCTCAGTGGCCCATGCCAGACAAAGCAGCGTTGGTACAAGATAGTATTGAGTATGTTGTGCAAGTGAATGGCAAGCTACGTGGCAACTTAAGCGTGCCAAGTGAAATGGAAAAATCTGCGATTGAGCAACTCGCCATTTCACAAGATTTTGTCACGAAATTCTTGGTAGATGGCACATCTGTGCGTAAAATCATTGTAGTGCCAAATAAATTAGTAAATGTGGTGATTGCTTAAATGTTGAAATTTAACCTCCGCAGCCTGTTAATTACAACGCTAATATTTAGCTTAATGAGCTGTGGCTTTCACCTGCGTGGCGCTGCGGATATCTCGTTTAAAAGTATTTTTATTCAAGGAAATACGTTAGTGATAAGTAAAAACTTGAGTAAATCACTGGTAAGTAATGATGTAAAAATATTGCCAAATGCTGAAGGCGCGGATTTAATTCTTGAATTAATAGGTGAAGAGAATGAAAAGCGCATTCTGTCTATTGGCGGCCAAGGTACTGTGAATGAGTTTGAGCTTTATTACCGCGTACATTACCGCTTAAAACAGGCAGGTGCAGCATTGTGGACTCAAACACAAACCGTAGAATCCAGGCGAGATTTTACTTATAGCGATGCTAACTTGCTTGCAAAACAGCGTGAAGAAAGACGCCTCAATGATGATATGCAATCGGATGTTGAGCGTGGCATTATGCGCAGGCTATCTGCATTAAAAAAATAGTCACTCTTTATAAATAAACTGCCAAAATCAGCATGGCGCGCTTAGATCAAAACCAACTAAAACAACATGTTAGCAATAAACTATCACCCATATATGTGCTTGCGGGGGATGAGCCGCTTGCCCAATCTGAATGCCTTGATGTAATACGGCAAGCCGCGCGCAAGGCTGGTGCAGATGAGCGTAACAGTTTTATTGTAGAGCGTAATTTTAACTGGCAACAAATTGGTCAATTTTCTCAGTCACTATCGCTTTTTTCTTCATTACGCATCCTCGAAATACACATCCCCAGCGGCAAACCAGGTATTGATGGCAGTAAAGCGCTGAGTGATTTAGCAGCGAATCCGATTCCAGACACAACCACCATTATTGTATTGCCCGCCCTTGAGCGTGAAGCTAAAAATAGTGCTTGGTTTAATGCGCTACAAGATAACAGCACGCTGATTGAATTAAAAGAAATTTCGCCAAACCAATTACCTCAATGGCTTAAAAGTAGGTTGGCCGCACAAAATCAAACGACAGATGAAGCGTCGTTCGCCTTTATTGCTCATCAAGTTGAGGGCAATTTATTGGCAGCGCATCAAGAGATTCAAAAATTAGCGTTGCTCTACCCTGCTGGCGAAATCAGTAGTGAAGCAGTACGTGAATCTGTGTTAAATGTTTCGCGCTATGATGCATTTCAACTAAGTGAGGCAGTGTTGGCAGGTGATGCAGCACGCACCACACGTATTTTGCAAGGCCTGCAAGATGAAGGTGAGCAAGCCGTTGCGGTGATGAACCCTTTGATGTGGGTGTTGCGCCCTTTAGTACGCATTAAACAAGCGGAAGCACGAGGTGAAAACTTGATGAACGCTATGACAAACGCGCGTATTTATGGAGATAGGCAACAATTAGTGAAGCGTGCATTAGCGCGACTCAGCCTACGCCAATTAGAAGCCGCTTTACAAAAATTGTGCGATATTGATAAAACAGCGAAAGGCGTGATGCAAGGTGATGCTTGGCTAGAAATCTCAAGATTATGCTTTGGCTTAGCCAGAGTGCGCAATCGCTAATTATCTACATAAAAAACAAGCAATAAAAACAAGTATAATAATCACTATGGACTCTACACACGACATTAAAAGCTATATGCAAACGGTAGGCATTGCTGCCCGCTCTGCATCGCGCGAGATGGCAAGCGCCAGCACTAACTGTAAAAATCAGGCGCTAGAATTGATTGCCGAAGCCATTCTGCGCGAAAAAACCACACTCTTAGCCGCCAACAAAAAAGACTTAGATGCTGCAAAAGCTGCTGGTTTAGACGCAGCGATGCTAGATAGACTGACGCTTTCCGAAAAATCTATCATTTCGATGGCAGAAGGCTTAAAGCAAATCGCCACCTTGCCCGACCCAATTGGTGAGATGAGCAACTTTAAATACCGCCCAAGTGGCATCCAAATTGGTCAAATGCGCGTGCCTTTAGGTGTGATTGGCATTATTTATGAAGCTCGTCCAAACGTGACAGTAGATGCGGCTGGACTTTGTATTAAATCTGGCAATGCTGCAATTTTGCGCGGAGGTTCTGAAGCGATTCACTGTAATCAATCGCTTGCAACACTGGTGCATGAAGGTTTAACAAAAGCAGGCTTACCAAAAACGGCTGTGCAGGTGGTTGAAACCACTGACCGTGCCGCGGTGGGCGAGCTCATTACCATGAAAGCCTATGTGGATGTGATTGTGCCACGCGGCGGTAAAGGCTTGATTGAGCGGATCTCAAATGAGGCGCGTATTCCTGTGATTAAGCATTTAGATGGAAATTGCCACGTGTATGTGGATGATGATGCAGATTTTGCCAAGGCATTACCAATTTTAGAAAACAGCAAAACGCAACGTTTAGGCACTTGTAATACAGCAGAATCGCTTTTAGTTGCGCGTTCAGTCGCCAAAATTATGTTGCCAAAATTGGCTGAAATGTTAACAAAACATGGCATTGAAATTCGTGGCTGCGCGGAAACTTGCGCACTTGTCAAAGATGCCAAACCTGCTAGCGATGAAGACTATTACACCGAATATTTAGCTGCAATTATCTCGTGCAAAGTGGTGGATGGCTTAGATGAAGCAATTGCGCACATCAACGAACACTCTAGTCAGCATACTGAGGCTATCGTGACAGAAAACTACACTAAAGCCCGTAGATTCTTGCGTGAGGTTGACTCTAGCTCTGTGATGGTGAATGCCAGCACCCGCTTTGCAGATGGCTTTGAATATGGCTTAGGTGCCGAA
>JAIYEJ010000152.1 GCA_027487055.1 Methylotenera sp.
AAAAAAAAAAAATCAACGAATCAAGCAATCAAAAAAGCCCTTTTAAGCAATTTAGCTTAAAAGATTGGCGCATTATGTTGCCAGCCTTATTATTGATTGCTGCTTTGATTTACTTTGGCTTTCAATACCAAGTTGATACAAAAGTCATCGCAGGTGGCAGTGTGGTCATAGGCTTATTATCTGGCGCATTTGCATGGGTAGTAGGTTTAATTGGCTTGGTGCCAATTATTGGTCCTATCTTGGTTAAGGTTTTGAGCATCGGCTTTATTTGGTTGCTGAATGCGGTAGGCTATGTCATTTCTTACATCGCAATTAAACGCGGTTATAGCCAAGATGTGTTGACTTACCGCGGGCTTACCATCGCGCTGATTGTTGGCATCGTCATTGGATATATTATTGCGCAGTACATTTAAGGTTGTTTTTTGATTTTTTTGTAAGCCTGATTTAACAACGCGCAAAAAATCAAAAGTATAGTGATGCTTAAAAATATCCCAAAAATCGAGTTGATTCGACTCGTGTGGATGTTTGCTAGCAACCTTGTAAACAAACTTCACTAAAAACTCTAAAAATGGCTCTATAAAGTCGCCTTTAGAGGATTGAAACATATTATTTCTAATTTAATGCTTGCTATCACTATGGCTCATTAATTTATCTATATATGCGATTGCAATTGCACTCAGCACAAATGTCATATGAATCACGGTTTGTGCAATCATAACTTTATTACTTAAATTTTCGGCATTAATAAAAGTTTTTAGCAAGTGGATGGACGAAATGCCAATAATCGCAGTGGCGAGTTTTACTTTGAGTAAGTTAGCATTCACGTGAGATAGCCAATCAGGTTCATCAGGATGTCCTCGCAGATTTAGCCTTGAAACAAAGGTTTCATAACCGCCTACAATCACCATGATCAGTAAGTTTGAAATCATGACCACGTCAATTAAACCCAATACAATCAACATGATATCTGCTTCTTTTATGGTAGTTGTATGTTGTATTAAGTGCCAAAGTTCAATGCCAAAAAAGTAGACATAAACCGCTTGCGCTAAAATCAGCCCCAAATAAAGAGGCAATTGTAGCCAGCGACTACCAAATAAAATATTCGACATAATGCTGCTTTGTTTGTATTCAGAAGCGCTGGGTTTTTTGTTTGTTTGCATAGTATTAACCAATGATAATTAAAATAACGATAATAATTTTACCTTATAAAATTAAGTGATTGAAGAGTCGATGTGATATTCTGCAGCAGCATCAATCGCTAACAAATCACTCAATATTGGCATGTTTTCTTGCAAAATATTAGGCATCGTCCATGGGGGGTTAATAATAAAAACGCCACTACCATGCATGCCAAATCCTTCAATGCTTTTTCTTTGCACAGTCAAGGTCACATTTAACCAATCTTGATGCGCAATGTTTTTTAGCGACATCACCAACGCTTCAGGCTCAGGGCGTTGTAAAAGTGGGTACCAAATCATGTAGGTGCCAGTTGCAAAACGTTTTAAGCTATCTTTGATGCAAGCTACCACGCGGGTGTAATCTGTTTTAAGTTCATATGGCGGGTCGATTAATACTATTGCTCGTTTGGTGGGTGGTGGTAAACATGCTTTAATACCATTAAAACCATCTAACATCTCGATTTTGGTTTGCCGACCTTGTTGTGGAAAGTTCTTTTGCAGTATTTCATAATCACTTGGGTGCAACTCAAATAAACGTAATTTGTCATCTGCTCGCAAAAAATGCGCAGCAATTTTGGGTGAGCCCGGGTAAAGCTCAAGTGCATTATTTTGATTAAATGATTGAATAATATTAACAAAGTTAGCAAGCGACTCAGGTAGATTTTGCGCAGTAAGCAAGCGTGCAATGCCTGTTTCATACTCCACATTTTTTTGCGCAAACTCGCTTTTAAGCGCATACATGCCTGCGCCTGCGTGCGTATCAATCATCCAATATGGTTTATCTTTTTGATTAAAATAATCCAGCACAAGGCTTAATACATAATGTTTAAGCAAATCGGCATGATTGCCTGCGTGAAAGGCGTGGCGGTAACTAAGCATAGCTAATTATACCTTTTCAAATTTAATTTATAATTTCTTATCAATATTTTTGTTGGTCTAGCTTTAGGGTACTGTTAGCATATTGTTTATGAAATCAAGCCAAAACAAACCTTCTCATGATCATCATCAAGCGCATGATCACAGTCATGCACAAGCGAGTGAAAATCCGTTTTTACTCCCATTTTTTCTGATACTTATATTTGCTGTGATTGAGCTTGCAGGGGGGGTTTGGACAAATTCCTTGGCTTTGCTGGGTGATGCGTGGCATATGTTTTCAGATGTTTTTGCATTAGGTTTAGCTTGGTTTGCATCACACAACGCGAGGCGTAGCAAAAAACATAAAAGCGGGCAAAGTCAAATTGAAATCATGGCTTCCATTATCAATGCACTATTAATGTTAGTGGTGGTTGTTTATATAGTGTTAGAGGCAATTGATCGATTTAAAAATCCCCATGTGGTGACAGGTGGATATGTCATGTTGATTGCTTTTGTAGGCTTGATTGTGAATATCATTGTTGCGAAATTATTGCACGATGACCGTCACGACCATGCACACAATCACAACAAACGTGCGGCGTTTTTGCATGTAATGAGTGATTTGCTTGGCTCTATTGCGGCGCTGGTGGCGGGCGCAGTCATTTATTTTACGGGTTGGTTGCCTATTGATTCGATACTGTCGATTTTTATTTCCTTGCTTATTTTGGCAGTGACTTTAAAACTGATAAAAGATATTTGGAAAGATTTTAGAACTTGATTTTTAAGTTTTATTTTGTATGCTTCATTTAATCATGCCTGTAAGCCTCATGGATATTGGCTTGCAGAGCATTAAATTTTAACCGTGTTTTATTTTATTGTAATCAACGTTAAATAAGGAGTAATCAAAATGCCATTTGTAAATATTAAACTCGCTGGTTCTGTTACCAAAGAGCAGAAAAAAGAAATTGCCAAAGAAATTACCGAAACCCTCAAAAAGCATGCACATAAACCCGCAAATTACACTTATATCGTGTTTGAAGAAGTCGAATTTGAAGACTGGGCGATAGGCGGAGAGCTGTTGGGGTGACGCTTTTTATGTTAATTCGGGAGTATTTCACTTTTCTGTAGTGCTTAAATCAGTTATATTTGCTCTCCCGATAAATAAACACTGAGGTTCGAATGAAGAATGTATTTTTTGCATGTGTTTTGATGTTTGGTTTTATTCAAATAACAAACGCAGCCATTGATGAAACAATTAGATTAAAAGAAACAATCGAGATTAATGCCCCTGCTGATAAAGTGTGGGCAAAAATTGGAAATTTTGCCGACATGAGTTGGCATCCTAGCATCGCTAAAACAGAGATAAAGACTGGTAAAGCGGATGAGGTTGGCTCAACACGTATACTCAGTTTACAAAGTGGTGGCAATGTTAACGAAGTTCTCACCAGCTTTGATGCTACAAGCATGACAATAAAGTATGAAATTACTGAAAGCGTACTACCAGTAAGAGATTTCGGTGCAACGCTTAAAGTAGAGTCTGCAGGCGAGGGGAAATCGATTGTGACTTGGCGTGCAATGTTTAAACGTAAAGACCCTGCAAGCCCTGGTGCAGCTGGTCAAGATGATGCGGCAGCTAAAGAAGCGATTACAGGTATTTTTAAAGCTGGTTTGGCGAATATAAAAAAAATATCAGAATAATTTTTTGATTAGATTTAAAAAGGCTTTGCAAGGTAGAATTTGCAAAGCCTTTTTTGTTGATGCTTAAACCTCGCTGTTACAATGACGGCATGCGATATATTGTGATATGTATGTTTATTGGATTACAACTGCATTGCTTAAATGTAAATGCAGGGAATATATGTTTAAGTAAACAAATTAAAATCCTTACCATTGGAGACAGTGTTACCCAAGGTGGGGGTAATCCAAATGAGTTTACCTACCGTTTACCCTTGTCGCTCATGCTCAAAAAAGCAGGCTATCATGTTGATTTTATAGGCACACAAGTGTCAGGACTCAATCCATCTTTTCAGTGGCCCGCAGGGTTTGATAATCAGCATGAAGGTTATTACGGCAAACCAGCTAATTATGTGGATGAAAAGCTAAAAGTTAACTTAGCTAATATTGTCCCGCCAGACTTCGCTTTTATACATTTAGGTGGCGGCGGCAGAGGTTATCGCAACATGACCAAACCAGTGTTAAAACCTATTCATTCGATCATCGCCCAGCTTAGAAAGAAAAATCCTAACGTACGCATCTTAATCACGGAGTTTCATTTACATGGGTTTAAAGAATGGTATTTAAGAATCAATTTAATCTTACTGGCAATGTATGAAAGTACGACAGAATCTCCAGTCTATTCTGTGCCAGATCATATTGATTTTACTGAAAATGATACGCTAGATGGCATGCATCCAAATGTATCAGGGCAAGAGAAAATGGCAAAAGCGTGGTTTAAGAAAATCAATCAAATTTGTCATGAAAAATGATTTTTAGAGTAATTTTAGCGTTAAGTATACTGCGCGCATTTAACATCGCTGATGATAAAATAGTGTCATGTTTGACCCCAAACCTATTCTAAAGTCGCTTCCCAATCTGCCGGGTGTATATCGCATGATCAATGCGGAAGACACGGTGCTTTATGTCGGCAAGGCAAAAGATTTAAAAAAACGCGTGTCAAGTTATTTCAATAAAAACTTACCTAGTCCACGCACGAGGATGATGGTCAGTAATATCGTAAAAATAGAAACCACTGTTACCCACAATGAGGCAGAGGCATTACTTTTAGAAAATAATCTGATTAAAAGCTTGATGCCGCGTTATAACGTGCTGTTTCGAGACGATAAATCCTATCCTTATATCGCCATTACAGGTGATGAATTTCCACGATTGGCATTTCACCGTGGCGCTCAGCGCAAAGGTAATCAATATTTTGGACCTTTCCCCAATAGTGTTGCCGTAAGAGAGAGCATTCAGTTATTACAAAAGGTATTTAAGCTCCGTACGTGTGAAAATACCGTGTTTGCAAACCGATCAAGGCCTTGCTTGCAGTATCAAATTGAACGTTGCACAGCGCCCTGCGTCGATTACATCAAACCAGACGATTATGCGAATGATGTACATCATGCCTCGATGTTTCTTGAAGGCAAAACGAATGAGGTGATGAATGCCTTAGGTGAAAAAATGAACACGGCGGCGGCGAATCAGGAGTATGAATTGGCGGTCGTGTTTCGCGACCGCATGCAAGCGTTGCGCCAAGTGCAAGCTAAGCAGTTTGTGAGCGACTTTAGCGTCAACGATGCAGATGTGGTTGCTGTTGCCCATATTAAAGGCGAGTATTGTATTAATTTAGTGATGATACGCGGCGGGCGACATTTGGGTGATAAAAGTTATATCCCAAAAAACAGCCAAGATGCAGAGTTGGTAGAGACAATAGAGGCGTTTATTTCGCAACATTATAGTGCGCAAAATACGCCACCATTGATCGTTTGTGCGGTGGAATTTGATACTAAAGAGATTGAGCAAACATTGAGCGCGTTGGCGAATCGCAAGGTACGCATTCAAACCAATGCTATTGGTGATAAACGTGTTTGGCTCAAAATGGCGCAAACCAATGCAGAACTTGCACTAGCGCAGCAACAGCAAACTACGAGCAATCAAGGGGCGCGCTTATTGGCATTGCGAGAAGCGCTTCATTTATCTGAAAATATTGAGCGTTTTGAATGTTTTGATATTAGTCACACCATGGGTGAGGCAACGGTTGCGAGTTGTGTTGTGTTTGACAAAGGTGATTTGCAAAATGGTGAATATCGCCGCTATAACATCACTGGCATTACGCCAGGCGACGATTATGCGGCAATGCGCGATGTGCTCACGAGGCGCTATAAAAAGGTCGCTGCGGGCGAGGGCAAGCGGCCAGACTTAGTGTTTATTGATGGGGGTAAGGGTCAGCTAGGTGTTGCGATGGAAGTCATGCAAGAAGTAGGCTTAGAAGACATTTTGTTGGTTGGTATTGCTAAAGGTGAGGAGCGTAAACCTGGCTTAGAAACGATGATATTTTCTGACACAGGTGAAATGCTCAATTTGGCTACTGATAATGTTGGCCTACACTTATTGCAACAAATACGTGATGAAGCACATCGATTCGCCATCACTGGACATCGTGCCAAGCGCGCTAAATCGCGAATTACATCAAGTTTAGAAGATATTGAAGGCATAGGTGCTAAACGGCGTAAAGCATTATTAACAAGGTTTGGTGGCTTAGATGCTATAAAAAGTGCTAGCATAGACGAACTATCTCAAGTAGATGGCATAAGCAAAAGTTTAGCAGAGAGCATTTACGCACACTTTCATTAGTAAGCGATCATTACAACTCAATTATTAAAACATATTATTAATAAAACCATGTTTTGGAATATTCCCAATATATTAACAGTACTAAGAATTGCCCTCATTCCTGTATTTGTCGGTATTTTTTATCTACCACATAACTTGTATGCGCTTGGTATACATCCATCGCATACCATCAACGTGGCTGCGGCAACCGTATTTGCATTGGCTTCATTCACAGACTGGTTAGATGGCTACTGGGCGCGTAAATTTAACCAAATGAGTAGCTTCGGTGCTTTTTTAGATCCTGTTGCAGATAAGTTGATGGTTGCAGCAGCACTTATCGTCTTAGTCGAGTTTGGGCGTGTAGGGGCGATTGTTTCTTTAATTATTATTGGGCGTGAAATTGTCATTAGTGCTTTACGTGAATGGATGGCGCTTATCGGCAAATCTAGCAATGTGGCTGTTGCTATGATTGGTAAAGTAAAAACTGCTGTACAAATGATTGCCATTTTTCTGTTACTTTATTATGACAATATTGGGACATTTAACACCAAGGTGGTAGGGCATTTCTTGATTGTGATCGCTGCAATTTTAACATTGGTATCAATGGCTTACTATATCAAGGCGGCATGGCCGGTGATTAAAGAATCTTTAGAATAGTCTTTTATCCAAAGACCTAGTATAAAAATTTTTACATATTAATAATCAAAATACATGCGTTTCAGCCTTGACACCTGCCCAAAAATCGCTAAAATGCTCGCTTCTTAACGCGGGAATAGCT
>JAIYEJ010000028.1 GCA_027487055.1 Methylotenera sp.
CCCCGCTCACAAATGGATGTCATTGACATTACTGACCCTCCTGAAACCTTTATCCCACACGTGATTGAAACTGCACACTCGCGCTTTCCTGTGATTGAAGACGACAAAAATGATGTGATTGGTATTTTGCTTGCCAAAGATTTATTGCGGTATTACGCAGGTGAAGACTTTGAAGTGCGCGACATGCTTCGCCCAGCGGTATTTATTCCAGAAGCCAAACGCTTAAATGTTTTATTAAAAGAGTTCCGCAGCAACCGTAACCATATCGCCATAGTGGTGGATGAGTACGGTGGCGTGGCGGGCATGGTGACAATTGAAGACGTATTAGAACAAATTGTCGGCGATATTGAAGACGAATACGACTACGATGAAGACGAAGACAACATTATTCAAAATGCGCATGGTCATTACCGTGTAAAAGCACTGACAGAAATTGCCGACTTTAACGAAGTTGTTGGCACAGATTTTAGCGATGAAGAGTTCTCGACAATTGGTGGCTTGGTTGTCAATAAATTTGGTCACTTGCCCAAACGGGGTGATAGTGTTGTGATTGAAAACTTAAGCATTACAGTGCTTAGATCTGATAGTAGGCGTTTACATTCTATTCAAGTAGAAGTGATTCCGGATGAACCATATCCAATCGAATCAACTTAAAAACTTATTTTGAATACGAACTTTAATTTGTTTTTAGTTTCTACATCTGTACTTAACAGGAGATTTAATATGAAATTTTGGCCTATAGCAGCAATTCTTACTACACAGTTACTTTATTCTTCTTTAAGCACCGCGAATGAAGCAGTGAATAATACCGATGAAGCTCAAACGATGCCTTTTGTGAACGAGATTCCAACAGATGAAAAAGCCTTTGTAGAAGTAATTAACAAATTTGATAAGCAAAAAATCGTTGAATTACTTGGCGAACCAGCACGTGCTGAAGATGTAAAAATTAAAGGGACAGATAAGGTTGCTGCATCTATTTGGCAATATCACAATATTAACACTGACGAAAATGGTGTTTATTATCCAACCACGGAGTTAGACTTCATTGATGACAAGGTCGTGACTGTAGTATTTTTAAATCATGACGGCTCTGATGCGAATGATGGGAAAACCAAAGATGGTAAAACTTATGAAATGCCTATTGCAGAACCAAATTAAAATACAAAGTCATTAAAAGATAAAAATCAATCAGTAATTAAAAAAGGCGCTTTTAGCGCCTTTTTTAATCGTCCCTTACTAAAATATTTAGCTTAAACTTTTTATTCTAAATTATTTTTTAAGCGCATCACGAATTTCACGCAATAACAATACATCGTCTGGCGTTGGAGCAGGAGGTGCTGGTGGTGCTTCTTTTTTCATTCTGTTCACCATTTTTACCATTTGAAAAATCACAAATGCCAAGATCAGAAAATTAAGCACAATTGATATAAAGTTACCGTATGCCAACACCGCACCTGCTTTTTTTGCTTCAACTAAAGCCATGCCCATTTCTTGGCCATTTAATGGAATGTACATATTGCTAAAATCTAATCCGCCAAAAATTTTACCTACGATGGGCATGATGACATCATTCACTAACGAGTCTACAATTTTGCCAAATGCACCGCCGATAATCACACCGACAGCTAAATCCATCACATTGCCCTTACTGATAAAATCTTTAAACTCTGACGCCATACTCATTACATTCTCCCCAGATTGAATTAATACGACTGCCCAATATAAAGCTAAGCATATTCATTGTCAACGAATTGTCATGTGAGTAAGACTATCAAGTGCAAATTGATTACAATAATGATTAACCTAAAAAAAATATTATTTTAGAAAGCACACTTGCAACTACTTTTTCGATTTAAACTTTTGTTACCATATTTTTTAGGTGCCTTGGCTGTATTAGGGTTTGCACCTTTTTATTTATTCCCAGCCACTTTAGTTTCACTAATCGGTTTTATTTACTATTGGCTGCAAACAAAAACACCTAAAGCCGCTTTTTGGTTTGGTATTCAATATGGCCTAGGCTTATTTATTTTTGGCATCTATTGGATTTACATCAGCTTGCATGATTTTGGCGGCATGCCTTGGTGGTTTGCGGGGTTTTGTACATTTTGCTTATGTGCATTTATGTCGTTATTTATAGGTTTGGTTGCTTGGCTTGCAAAAAAGATAGGTTCTCCGTTGTTAAGTCTGCCGATTTTATGGGGATTATCCGATTGGGTTCGTAGCTGGATTTTTACAGGTTTTCCATGGTTAACTTTGGGCTACAGCCAAGTTCCACATAGCCCATTGGCTGGTTATATGCCGATTGTTGGTGTGTATGGCGTCTCTGTCTCTACCGTATTTTTTGCCGCATTAGTTGCCAATTGGTTTAACAAGCCTAGCCTGCATTACAAACGTTATAGCATCATCGCTATCGTACTGATGACAGTGGCAGGCAATGTGTTAAAAATTGTGCCATGGACTACACCTACAGGCAATCCAATCAGTGTCGCTTTACTACAGGGA
>JAIYEJ010000043.1 GCA_027487055.1 Methylotenera sp.
AACCAATGAAGTTTTTCCATACAAAGTATTAAAAATTGCCTTAGTGCCTAGCGACCGCAAAATATTACATAAGCGCATAGAATTGCGCTTTGAGCAGATCCTAAAAGATGGTTTTGTGGATGAGGTTAGATCGCTGATTGCTAAGTATCCAAGCTTAATGCCGGAATCTACATCGATGCGTTGCGTTGGTTACCGTCAGGCACTAGAACATTTGAAAGGTGAATATGATGTTGCCGAGTTGCGTGATAGAGGCATTTTTGCAACACGCCAACTCGCTAAGAGGCAATTAACTTGGTTACGCGGAATGGATGATATGCTGGAAATTGATTGCCTTAAACCAAATTTAAATGAATTGGTCTTTAATGAAATAAATCAATATATTAAACAATATAATTAAGAAATTAGTTTAATATATGCTGGATGCGTTTTGCAGCTTCAACACATTCATCTAAGCTTGCAACCAGTGCCATGCGAATAAAATTTTGTCCTGGGTTCACCCCGTGTGCTTCACGCGCCAAATAGCTACCAGGCAACACCGTAATATTGCATTCGCGGTACAACTTTAAAGCCAATTCACTGTCGCTTTCTTTAGCTTTTGCCCATAAATAAAACGCCGCATCTGGCATTTCGACTTCAAGTTTTGCAGCTAATATTGGCGTGACTGCGTTAAATTTCTGCGCATACAATCTGCGATTTTCAATCACATGCACTTCGTCATTCCACGCCGCGATTGAAGCCGCTTGTACTGTTGGGCTCATTGCACAGCCATGATAAGTGCGATAGAGCGTGAATTTTTCAATAATTTTATCGTCGCCCGCCACAAAGCCAGAGCGCATACCAGGCACGTTAGATCGCTTAGAAAGGGAAGCAAAAACGACCAAATTGGCATGACTGCGACCCAATAGGGATGCGGCTTGCAGAGCACCTAATGGCGGCTTATTTTCATCAAAATAGATTTCTGAATAACATTCATCAGCAGCAATCACAAAGTCGTACTTGTCTGACAACTCAAATAGCGTTTTCCATTGTTCCAGCGACATCACTTTGCCAGAGGGGTTGCCTGGCGAACAAACATAAACCAACTGTGTGCGCTTTAAAATTTCTTCAGGCACGTTGGCAAAATCCATCGCGTGATTATGCTTTGGATCTTTATGTGGTAGGGTGTTTAAAAAATAAGGTTCTGCACCTGCTAAAAAAGCGGCGCCTTCATAAATTTGATAAAACGGATTTGGTGAAATCACAATAGGATTCGATTTTTTGCTATCTACAATCACTTGTGCAAAAGCAAAAAGTGCTTCGCGGCTACCATTCACTGGTAAAATCGCATTTTCTGGATTTGGAGCAGCAATGTTGTATCTGCGTGCTATCCAACTAGAGATAGCTTCTCGCAAAGCTGGCACGCCAATCGTGGTTGGATAAACTGCTAAACCCGCGAGGTTGTTTACCAGCGCATCTTTTATTAGAGCAGGGGTGGCATGCTTAGGCTCACCAATCGATAAATTAATGGGCGACAAAGCTGGGTTTGGGGAAGTACCCTTAAATAAATCGCGTAGGCGTTGAAATGGGTAAGGTTGTAGCAAGTTAAGTTTCGGGTTCATAACCGATATTATAATTTAGGAAGTACTTTGAGCATAGTTCAAAAAAAAGTAGCGGGTAATAATGCGTTAGCGATATTTGGCTTACTTTACGGAGCCACTTGTTGGGGCGTGATTTGGTACCCTTATCGCATCATGGCAGAGGCGGGCGTTTCTGGCGTGGCTTCTAGTTTTTATACTTACATGCTAGCAGTATTGTTTGCTGGGTTTTATTTTAGTAAATATTTGACTAATAATTGGCGTGGCTTATTTTCGCTTCCTAAAAGCATTTTTTGGCTAGCATTTGTTGCAGGTTGGACTAACTTAAGTTATGTGTTAGCAGTGATTGATGGCGAAGTAATGCGAGTTATGCTTTTGTTTTATCTTTCACCACTTTGGACTTTGTTGCTAGCACGTTTTTGGTTGAAAGAGGCCATTTCCATGATTGGTTTTGTGTCTATTGTCATTGCGCTCATAGGCGCATATATTATGTTGGCTGGGCCTTTTGGTAATGCAGAGGTTTATTTGCCAGTGCCAAGAAACATCTCAGAATGGTTAGCACTTTTGGCCGGTATTGGTTTTTCTATTTCTAACGTGATTACTAGAAAATCGAGCCATTTAAGCTTAATTGAAAAATCATTCTCAGTATGGACTGGTGTAGTCACGATTGCATTGTTATATGCAGTTTTTTTAAATTTGATTGGGTCGCCGCATCACTTTCCTAAGCCAAGCTTTTTTAATATGACCAATTGGCTAGTGATGAGTTTTATTGCGTTATTGCTGATTTCGACTACCATGTTTGTGCAATATGGCATCACACAGCTCACTGCAATTCGAGCATCGGTATTGTTTTTATTTGAGCTGATTGTTGCCGCAGTTGCCGCTTATTACTTGGCTAACGAGGCAATGGGCTTGAATGATTGGATAGGCGGCAGTTTGATTGTTGCTGCCGCTTTAATTTCCTCATTTAACCATCAAGATGGTTAAAACTTAACTATATATTTAACTGAAAAATTGACTAGAAAAGTACTACCCGCCAAAACCACCAGCAGCACCTTCTGCCGCAAAACGCATTTTGAGTGATAAATCATTACGTGAATCTGCATTGGCAAGTGCATTTTCTTCATCAATTTTGCCATTGGCAAACAATCTAAATATTGCTTGGTCGAACGTGTTCATGCCGATATCGTTATTGTCGGCCATAATATCTTTCATCTCACTCAGTTTTTGTTTTTGGATAAGCTCGGCGACATAAGGTGTATTAATCATCACTTCAAGCGCGGCTACACGTTTTTGCACTTTACCAGGGATTAATCGCTGAGAAATAATCCCCACTAAATTAAGCGAAAGCCCTAATAACAAACCATGTTTAGCTTCAGTCGGAAAGAATGAAATAATGCGCTCTAGC
>JAIYEJ010000321.1 GCA_027487055.1 Methylotenera sp.
AATTTTTATTTGATGGTTTTTACTTATGGCACGCGAAAATGCAGATCACATCAGGCAAATGATAGCGCAGCAAGCGGCGCGCATGATGGCAGAAGAAGGTGTGCATGATTATGCATATGCTAAAAAAAAGGCAGGTCGTCAATTAGGTATTTCAGAAAATAGTGCATTGCCAACCAACGCCGAAATTGAAGAAGAAATTCGGCTTTATCACGAAATCTATAACGCAGACGAGCAACCTTTTGAGCTAGCCAAATTGCGCAAAGCGGCGCTGATGACGATGCAGTTGTTTGAGCGCTTTAACCCTCGCCTGACGGGCAGTGTGTTAGATGGCACAGCAGGAAAATTTGCCCAAACAGAGATTCATTTATTTGCTGATAGTGCAAAAGAAATTGAAATTTTTCTACTAAGCCAACAAATCCCGTTTGAGAGTTCAGAAAAATCGTTTCGTATTTCGGATAAACCCAGCAAAGATAAAAAAGAAAAAGTCCGCAAAACGGTGCCTGTATTTACGCTAGAAACGGAACTTGGCTTACAAAAATTAAGCGTGTTTGAATTTGATGACTTGCGAGTGGCCACTAAAAAAACCAGCGATGGTAGCAATGCAGATCGCGCAGATATTACAGAATTAAAGCTATTAATCTCTTAAAAAAAATTCTTTAATTTTGATATGATTGGTGCCAATTGCGCATGGTTTGGTTGTAAGCGTTCACTTCTCTTTGCGATAGCTCGCTACGGGCTTTGTCGTCTGAATCACAAATCACAAGAACTTTGTAATTTGTATCGACATCATGCGCTTCAAATTTATTAGGCCTTTCGCAAACTTCTTTTTCTATTTTTAAAATCCGCAAATTACCCGCAGCAATATCTTGTTTCGCGGTTGCCTCACCACCTTGTTTAAGCAATGTGTCTATGTTTAGTGCTTGTGAAATTGGCGTTTCTGAAATTGGTACTTCATTCACCGCGCCAACAGTCGCTTGACCTGTTTTAGCTAAGCTCTTTTTGGCTTCTACCACAGCAAGTGGCGTGGGTTTTGGTGCTGCGGCGACCACTATTGCTTCTGGCGCTTGAACCGCTTCCGCTGCATCTGCCATCTCTGCCGTTCTTGGTAATGCAGGTGCAGCAGCTATTTGCGTTGTTTCAGCTAGCTCTTTTGCTGGCGGTTCCTGTGATGCTAGGCTTCTTTTCGCTTTTGCTTCTTCACGCATTGGCGCAACACGCTCTTCAACTTTTTGTGCAGCTTGATATGCTTCTGGTGCATTGGCGACAGGGGCTTCTGCCTTACTTTGTGCAACTTCTGCTTGTGCAATACTTTTATTATCATATTCTGCCCAAACGGGTTCTTCAGGCGCTTGCTCACGCACCATCACAATCACCAGCAACATACTTACAAGCGCTCCCATACCTGCAACTTGCCAAGTTTTTACGTGCCAGTTTTTTAAATACAAAGTTGTAAGCGCGTTTAAACTGCGCTTTAGCCAATTTTCTGTCGCTGGTTTAACGGCATTATCTGCATATTTCAAAACACTTTCGCGCACGTGTTGGCTGGGTGCCATGTCTTGGTCTGGCGCGTGGCGCAAGGCTGTTTGCAAATGCTCGTCGTGTAAGCTCACGCGCTATCTTTCTCTAAAATAGGTTGCAAATGCGCACCCATACACATGCGTAACTTGCTTAACGCATAACGCAAGCGGCTTTTCACTGTTTCAAACTCTGTGTTAATTACCAAAGTAATTTCCTCTACACTTAAGCCATCGTCATGGTGCAAAATAAACGCCGCGCGTTGCAGCACAGGCAAGGCATCTAGGCAGTGCAACAATTTCTGGCCCGCCTTGCGCCAAAACGCTTGCTGCTCTGGTTGCTGCGCTGTGGCGGCAGGCCATAATTGCCAAGGGGATTCTGCATTATCTTCTGTCCAACCTTCGTCAGATGAAACCTCTCGCCCACTTCTACGCAAAATATCAATCGCGCGGTTGTGCGCCAGCGTGTATAGCCAAGTTTTAAAACTAGCATTGTCGCGCGCTTGCCAGCTATCTTTTGCGTCCACCAATTTAATCCAAGTGTCTTGAAATACATCTTCTGCCTGCTGAGCCTCTGCGCTACCCAGCAAGCGCCGCAGATAACGATAAAGCGGTTTTTCGTGCCGCGCATACAAATGCCCAAATGCATGCGGCTTACCCGCACAAAATTGCCTCATTAACTCTTCATCTGCAAAAAAATCACTCATACCAAATAGTGTGGCATTAGCTAGTTAAACGGTCAATGTGCTTGTTTGGGGTTAAATATTGGGATGATTTATTAATTATCAAAAGAGATGCTCTGATAAGAACTGCCAGAGCGACTTCCAGAGCATTGATTTTTGCTTGCATTTAAATTAGCGTATCTTTTAACTAATTTAACTACGTGAATTTAGGGTAGAGGTCGGGGGGGAATCTAACAAGTAGTTACTTTCTTTTGGCTATGCAAAAGAAAGAAAGTCGCCTAAAGGCGAAAAATAAAAGTGAGTCATTATAAATTGCCAAACACTGATAAAAAGCTACAAAGCATAGTCAGTTTGGGATTTTCCTATGCGCATAAATAAAATTAGAAATTGTCTTTCAACCATCTCGCTACATCCATCGCAAAATACGTCAACACCCCATCCGCCCCTGCGCGTTTAAACGCCAATAAACTCTCCATCACACATGCTTTTTCATCCAACCAGCCATTCTGCGCGGCTGCTTTAAGCATGGCAAATTCTCCACTTACTTGGTAGGCATAGGTTGGCACGCCAAATTCATCTTTCACTCGGCGCACAATGTCTAGGTAAGGCATGCCTGGTTTTACCATCACCATGTCCGCGCCTTCTTCAATATCGAGAGCGGCTTCTTTAATGGCCTCATCGCCATTGGCGGGGTCCATTTGGTAGTTATACTTGTTCCCTTTTCCAAGATTAGCAGAAGAGCCAACCGCGTCACGGAAAGGGCCGTAAAACGCGCTGGCGTATTTGGCCGAGTACGCCAAAATTTTGGTATGGATAAACCCCTGCTCTTCTAAAGCGTCTCTAATCGCCCCGATGCGGCCATCCATCATATCTGATGGTGCAACTACATCTGCACCCGCTTTGGCATGGCAAAGCGCTTGTTGCACTAAAATTGCCACTGTTTCGTCGTTAAGTACGTAGCCTGTGTCGTCGATAATGCCATCTTGCCCATGCGTGGTATAGGGGTCGAGCGCGACATCGGTAATCACGCCTAAATCTGGGTAGGTGGTTTTAAGCGCTTTGACTGTTCGCGGCACAAGGCCTTTGTCGTTAAAGGCCTCTTTGGCGTCTAAGCTTTTATATTCTTGTGGCACCACAGGAAATATCGCTAATGCTGGAATGCCCAATTTCACGCACTCACCCGCTGTTTTAAGCAAAACATCTAAGCTTTGGCGTTGCACGCCTGGCATGGATTTCACGTCCTCGGTTTTGTTTTCGCCTTCTAGCACAAATACAGGGTAAATGAGGTCGTTAGTGGTAAGTACGTTCTCGCGCATTAAGCGGCGCGAAAACTCATCTTTACGCATGCGTCGCGGGCGCGTTGCTAAAAATTGATTAGCCATAAAATACCTCCTTAAGTGCCTGACCTGGGTCATCTTGCCGCATAAAAGCTTCGCCGACCAAAAAAGTATGCACGTTGTTGTTACGCATTAAGACAACATCTTCACTGGTAAAAATGCCACTTTCGGTAACAATAATTTTATCGCTTTCAATGCGAGGCAATAAATCTAATGTCGTTTGCAAAGTCACATCAAACGTACGTAAATTGCGGTTATTAATACCTAATAGAGGCGTGCTGAGTTTCAGCGCCTCGGTAAGTTCTTCGCCGTTATGTACCTCGACCAACACCGCCATGCCAAGACTGTGTGCGATAGATTCTAGCTCTTGCATTTTGGCTAAACTTAACGCTGCGGCAATGAGCAAAATGCAATCTGCACCCATGGCGCGGGCTTCATATACTTGATACGAGTCAATCATAAAATCTTTACGCAACACGGGTAAGCTACAAGCAGCGCGTGCTGCTTTTAAATAATCGCTACTGCCTTGAAAGTATTGCATATCGGTCAAAACAGACAAGCATGCTGCGCCGCCTGCCTCGTAGCTAGCGGCGATTTCTGCAGGTTTAAAATCGGCGCGAATGATTCCTTTAGAAGGGCTGGCTTTTTTAATTTCTGCGATTACTGCTGAATTGCCTTCTGCGATTTTTGCGCGAATTGCACCCACAAAATCGCGCGCTGAGGTTTGCTCTGTCGCCAACTTTTGCACTTGTTCTATACTTAACTTGGCTTTTCCTGCTGCCACTTCTATCGCTTTGGTGGCTAAAATTTTATTTAATATGTCTGACATTATTCGTATAACTTTCCGTAGTGTTTCAACCAGCCACCTTGTATACTGCCCTTGGGGTCATGATGCGTCCAATGCATGATGCCACCTTTAGGGTTATATACATATTCGCCTTTAAATTCAATGCTATCGCCCACTTGCAAATCATCAATTCTAGGCGCCAAGTCTATATTATGCGCAAACAGTAAGGTTTGTTGTGCATTAATGGCGACCAAAAACTTTTGGTGTCGTGATCCTTTATTGTCATCGGCGAGTAACTTTTTCACCGTGCCATGCCCTTCCACAAAAATATCGCTTTGTTTACGTTCAAACGCTTGAACAATCGCCGCGTTATCTGGCAACAACAGTGCTGCACTTTCACTTGATGGTTGAGCTTCTAGCGCATTGTTAGCGCTTATTTCTGACTCAGCCTTAAAGCATGCGCTTAACACGCATAGCCAAGCAAGAACCAGCCAACGTTGCACTTATCTTACCTCGGTTAAGGCGTTAAGTTTTTGTAAAGCCACGCCACTATCTATCACTTCTGCCGCTTTTTGAATGCCCGCTTGCAAGCTATCCGCTGCACCTGCCACGTATATGGCAGCACCTGCGTTCATCAAGACAATTTCATGCGCAGCACTTTGTGTACCTACCGCAGCTTTGCCGTTTAGCACATCCAAAATCATGGCTTTAGATTGCTCGGCGTTTTCAACACGAATGCTTTTTAGCGAATGAATTTTTAGCCCAAATTGGGTAGGGTTCACTGTATATTCAGTCAATTTTCCATCTTTAAGTTCGGCAATATGCGTTTCACCCGTAAACGAAATTTCATCCATGCCGTCGGCACCATGCACAACTAGCACATGTTCTGAACCCAGTTTTTGCAACACTTTTGCGAGTTTGCCTGTTAAGGCTTTATCGAACACACCCATGACTTGGCGTTTGGCACCCGCAGGGTTTGTAAGTGGCCCTAGCAAATTAAAAATGGTGCGCACCCCAAGCTCGCGGCGCACAGGCGCAGCATGCTTCATGGCGCTGTGGTGGTTGGGCGCAAACATAAAGCCGATGCCGATTTCATCAACACATTTTGCTACCTGCTCTGGTGTTAAGTTCACGTTGACGCCTAGCGCTTCAAGCACATCTGCACTGCCACAAGCGCTTGAAACCGAGCGCCCGCCATGTTTGGCCACATTTGCACCCGCCGCTGCCGCCACAAAAGCAGCGCAGGTAGAAACATTAAAGGTTTGAATGCCATCGCCGCCCGTACCACATGTATCGATTAAATACGTGGTGTCTGAAATTGCTACCTTAGTAGAAAGCTGACGCATCACGGTGGCTGCCGCGGTGATTTCATCGACACTTTCACCTTTAACACGCAACGCAATCACCAAGCCCGCAATTTGCGCAGGCGTAAGCTCGCCGCCCATGACTTGTTGCATGACGGCTAACATCTCGGAATGACTTAAATCTTGGCCAGCTAAAATTTGTTCAAGTGTTTGTTTATACGTCATTTTATCCTCTACCTAGCCCTCTCCCTTATTGGCGAGGGGATAGTCAGTAGGCTTTCAAAAAGTTGTTCAATAAATCATGCCCATGCTCGGTCAATATCGACTCTGGGTGAAACTGCACGCCTTCTACTGCGAGCGTTTTATGCTTCACGCCCATAATTTCGCCATCATCTGTCCATGCGGTAATTTCTAGGCAATCTGGTATCGTTTCACGCTCTATTACCAACGAATGGTAGCGCGTGGCTGTGTAAGGGTTGGGCAAATCTTTAAAGACACCTTTGCTAGTGTGATGAATAAGTGAAGTTTTGCCGTGCATCAGCGTTTTGGCTTTAATAATTTTTCCGCCAAACGCTTGGCCGATACTTTGATGACCCAAGCAAACACCCAATAACGGAATCTTGCCTGCAAATTCATGAATCAATGCCAAGCTAATGCCCGCCTCATTCGGCGTACATGGTCCAGGCGAAATCACAATTTTTTCTGGTTTTAATGCATGAATTTGCGTTAAGCTAATTTCATCATTGCGATATACATGCACATCTTGCCCAAGCTCGCCAAAATATTGCACAAGGTTATAAGTAAAAGAGTCATAATTATCCAGCATGAGTAACATTATTTTGCTCCCTTACCATCTAGGCTACAATTATCAAGGCCAGCTTGCACCAGTTCAGCCGCACGTATTACCGCTTTAGCTTTGTTTTGCGTCTCTTCCCATTCCGATTGCGGCACCGAATCTGCCACAATACCAGCACCTGCCTGCACGTAAAGTTTTTTGTTTTTAATCACAGCGGTTCTAATCGCAATCGCCACATCCATATCGCCATCAAAGCCTAAATACCCGACTGCGCCCGCGTAAATACCGCGTTTTGTGGGTTCTAATTCGTCAATAATCTCCATCGCCCTCACCTTAGGCGCGCCAGAAACAGTACCTGCAGGAAAGGTCGCTTTCAATACATCAATGGCGTCCAAATTGGGCTTCAGTTTACCTTCCACATTACTCACAATATGCATCACGTGCGAATAGCGCTCTATCATCATATTGTCTGTGACTGTCACTGTGCCCGTTTGTGCGACGCGGCCCACATCATTGCGACCTAAATCCATTAATTGAACGTGTTCTGCACGCTCTTTTGGATCAGCCAGTAGTTCTTCTGCGAGCGCCAAATCAAGTTCGCGGGTTTTACCACGTGGCCGCGTTCCTGCGATAGGTCTAGAGGTCACAGTGCCTTCATCTAGGCGCACTAAAATCTCTGGTGAAGCTCCCACCACATGGTGATCACCCATATCGTAATAAAACATGTACGGCGAAGGGTTTAAACTACGCAACGCGCGATACAAAGACAATGGTGGCGCGTCAAAATCTTGCGACATGCGTTGACTTAGCACCACCTGCATAATATCGCCTTCTAGAATATAGCTTTGTGCTTTTTTAACTGCTGCTTTGAAGTTTTCTTCACCAAACTCTGAAATCGCTTGCGATTTTGGAATGGGTAAAGATTCAGGAATCTTTACTGTTGCACGCAATTTAGCAACCAGCGAATCTAAACGCGCTGTCGCATTGGCGTAAGCATTGGCATCGCTTGGGTCTGCATACACAATAAAATAAAGCTTGCCACTTAAGTTATCCACCACCGCAATTTCTTCAGACACCATCAACAAAACATCTGGGGTGGCTATCAAATCTTTTTTGGCAACATCAGGCTTACTGATATTGGCAAAACGTTTTTCGATATATTGAATTGTCTCATAACCAAAATAGCCTGCTAATCCGCCTGTAAAGCGCGGCAGACCTTCGTAAGGCGGGGTTTTAAAGCGTGATTGAAATTGCTTTACAAAGTCTAGTGCATTGGTATTTTCATGCGTTTCTAACACCTTGTCATCTTGTATCACTTCAACTTTAAAGCCATTTGCAACAATACGTGTTTTTGAAGGCAAGCCAATTATAGAGTAGCGACCGAAACGTTCGCCACCTTGCACACTTTCGAGCAAATACGAAAATGGAACATTTGCGAGCTTAAGGTAAAGCGAGAGCGGTGTATCAAGATCTGCAAAAGTCTCTAACACCAATGGAATGCGGTTATAGCCCTTGGCGGCCAGTGCATTAAACTCAGTTTGGTTAATTGTTGTAAACATCATGTTAAAACTTCCTCATCATTTTCTAAATAGTTGGGGCAGTTTCTCTACCCTATTCATTTGCCACAATCGGGCAAGCGCATGCTTAGCTTCGCCAAGAAAGACGCCAACTTAGAAAATCATTTTTTAGAGAAATCATATGTTTACTTTATAAAAATTGAATGCTTTTTTGCTAGCTTTAATCTAGCAATTCTATTAATTCAGTTAAATCATTAATGGTTGCATCTACTTGGCTTAAATCAATCGGCCTACCTTGATTATAGCCGTAAGGCACGGTAACTACAAAACAACCCGCGGCTTGCGCAGCCGCAATATCGGTTGCAGAGTCTCCTACCAGCATTGCCTCATACTCAGGCACAGCGAATTTTGCACAAATATGATGCAATTGTATAGGGTCGGGCTTCTTTTTATGCAAAGTATCGCCACACACCACCATATCAAAAAAATCTGCCAAGCCACTTTTTTTTAAGAGTGGAAATGTAAACTCTTCTGGCTTATTGGTCACACAGGCAAGCTTCAAGCCCTTATTCCATATGGCCTGCAGGCCATCCACCACACCATCGTAAGGCTGACTTTTTGTCACATGATTAGTGTAATGCGCATAAAATAAAGGCTCAGCCTGCGCAAATAATTCGGCTTGTGGCTCGACACTTTTTTCGCCTGTTAAACAGCGCTTAATCAGACTTGTCGCTCCTTCACCTATATAACTTTCTACTTGAGCTATGGGCAGTGTTTGCATTCCTAAATCAGCTAACATCAAATTGACTGCCGTTGCGATTTCTGGCGCCGTATGCAACAAAGTGCCGTCAAGATCGAACATGACGGCCTTAACTTTAAATTTAAAATCTTCAGTCGCTGCCAATTACTATACAGTTGCCAAAGATGCGCGTATCTCCGCAACAATCGTGTTGTAACGGTTTTTATCAGTATCTAAACCTTTGGTGAAAATCGCATTGCCCGCCACAAATGTATCTGCACCCGCTTTAGCAATTTCTGCAATATTCATCGCGTTTACACCACCATCAACTTCTAACCAAATTTCGCGACCAGTAGCTTTGGTGTACGCATCAATTTTTGCGCGCGCTAAACGTAACTTGTTTAAAGTTTCTGGAATAAATTTTTGACCGCCAAAACCAGGGTTCACTGACATCAACAACACCATATCTACTTTATCCATGACATGATCTAAATAATGCAAAGGCGTTGCTGGGTTAAATACCAGACCAGATTTACAGCCTAAATCGCGCACCATGCTTAGGCTACGGTCGATATGTTTAGAAGCTTCTGGGTGAAAAGTAATAATATTTGCACCTGCTTTAGCAAAGTCAGGAATAATGCGGTCAACTGGTTCAACCATTAAATGCACGTCAATAATGCCGCCCACTTTACCTGCGATTTCGCGAATCGATTCGCAGACCAAAGGACCAATGGTGAGGTTTGGTACATAATGGTTATCCATCACATCAAAGTGAACTAGGTCCGTGCCAGATGAAATCACATCATCAATTTCTTGACCAAGTTTTGCAAAATTTGCAGATAAAATACTTGGGGCAATTCTAAAAGTTTTACTCATTACATTAGTCCTTAAGCAAGAAAGTCAGCTAAATATTTAGTTAAAACGTTATTTTAGCGTACTTTTTTATTCTTTCCACGCATCCTATGTGCGTTTTTTATCTAATCGCTTCAAAGAGTTGGTAAAATAGCAATATGCAATTATTCACTATCGGCGTTAATCACACGACTGCGCCCATTTCTATCCGCGAAAACGTGGCGTTTACCGACGCCAATTTACGACATGCGCTTGGCGACTTAACCGCCAAAAGCGCGGCAGAAGCTGCTATTTTATCGACATGTAACCGCACCGAGATTTACGCGCAATCTAATTCACCAGAATATATTGTCAATTGGCTTGCCGATTACCATCGCTTAGATTTAAACAAAGTACAGCCTTACACTTACATGCTAAGCAACCAAGATGCAGTGAAACACGCTTTCCGCGTGGCTTCTGGCTTAGATAGTATGGTACTGGGCGAGCCGCAAATTTTAGGGCAATTTAAGCAATCAGTAAAAATCGCGCAAGATGCGGGCACGCTGGGTACGATGTTACATAAGCTTTTTCAGCGCACGTTTGAAGTGGCTAAAGAAGTGCGCACCAACACTGACATTGGCGCAAACTCTATTTCGATGGCAGCAGCAGCTGTTAAATTAGCGCAACGTATTTTTGGAGATATCAGCGGGCAAAAAGTGTTGTTTATTGGTGCGGGCGAGATGATAGAGCTTTGTGCTGACCACTTTGCCGCGCAAAAACCAAAAAGTATGGCGATAGCCAACCGCACTTTGGAACGCGGTAACGATTTAGCTGAAAAAATTGGTGGCCTTGGTGTGAATACACAAGCGATATTGCTCAATGACTTACCTGAGCGCTTTGCAGAGTTTGATATTGTGATTACCAGTACCGCCAGCCAACTGCCGATTGTGGGCTTAGGCATGGTAGAGCGCGCGGTTAAAGCACGTAAACACCGCCCAATTTTTATGGTTGATTTAGCAGTGCCTCGCGATATAGAACCAGAAGTGGCAGCATTGGATGATGTGTTTTTATATACCGTGGATGACCTAGCGCAGGTGGTGAATGACGGCATGGTGAATAGGCAAGAAGCGGCAGTAAATGCCGAAATGATTGTGCAAACGCGCGTGGATCATTTTATGCAGTGGCTGGCAAAACGCGACGCAGTACCCACCATTAAAGCCTTGCGCGACCAAGCAGAAGCAACGCGCCAAGCCGAACTTACAAAAGCGATAAAACTGATACAAAAAGGTGAAGCGCCAGAAAAAGTGTTAGAAGCTTTAAGCAATGCGCTCACCAATAAATTTTTACATGCACCTAGCCACGCGCTTAATCAGGCACATGGCGATGAACATGCGAAATTAGAAAATATACTTAAACAACTCTATCAAATTAAAAACTAATTAATGAAATCAACAGTATGAAACAAAGTATGTTAAACAAACTCGCTAACCTAAGCGAACGTATGGATGAAATTGACCGTTTGATGGCTAGTGAGGGCATTACGGATAATATGGAAAATTACCTCAAACTCACGCGCGAGCATGCTGAAATCACGCCTATCGTCGCGCAATATCGGGCTTATGTGCAAACCGAGGCTGATATGGCAGAAGCGCAAAAAATGCTTTCTGACCCTGAGATGAAAGAGTTTGCACAAGAAGAAATTGAAACCGCAAAAAATCGCCATGATGAAATTGATATTGAGCTTCAAAAACTTTTGCTTCCAAAAGACCCGAATGACGAAAAAAATATTATTTTAGAAATCCGCGCAGGTACAGGTGGTGATGAATCTGGCTTATTCGCTGGCGATTTATTTAGAATGTATTCACGCTATGCCGAGCGCCAACGTTGGAAGGTGGAAGTCTTGAGCGCCAACCAAGGTGAAGTGGGGGGCTACAAAGAAATTATCGCCAAAATTGAAGGCTATGGCGCTTATTCCAAAATGAAATTTGAATCTGGCGGACATAGAGTTCAGCGGGTTCCTGACACCGAAACGCAAGGCCGCATTCACACCAGCGCGTGCACGGTTGCGATTTTGCCTGAAGTAGATGAAGTGTCAGACGTGACCATTAACCCTGCAGATATTCGCATTGATACTTTCCGTGCGAGTGGTGCGGGCGGCCAACACATTAACAAAACCGATTCTGCCGTGCGAATTACCCACGCCCCCACGGGCATTGTGGTGGAATGCCAAGATGGCCGTAGCCAACACGCCAACAAAGCGCAAGCCATGATGGTGCTGGCGGCACGCATTAAAGCCAAACAAGTGGATGAGCAAAATAGCAAAATTGCGAGCGAGCGCCGCAATTTAATTGGCTCTGGCGACCGTAGCGAACGCATCCGCACATACAACTACCCGCAAGGCCGCATTACCGACCACCGCATCAACTTAACGCTCTACAAAATTGACGCTATTACCGAAGGTGATATGGATGAATTGATTGGTGCCTTGTCAAACGAACATCAGGCAGATTTGCTGGCGAGTTTGGGTGAGGATAATTAATTAATGTTAAAACGCTAATATGAAAAATAAATTAAGTCGAATCTATTTTACATTTCTATTGCTTCTAACAAACTTTAACGTCTTTGCTACTGATTTAGATGATGCCAAATCAATTTACGATGCTGGCTATAACCAACAAATCAGTGGCAAACTTGAGAATTCAATATCACATTATGACGAACTTATTAAACGTTTTGGATCGTCACGAAATGCTGAAGTACAAGTAAAGGTAGCTTATGCTTTAATTCAAAAAAGCTTAGTACTACTTAATAAAAATGAACTTGATGCAGCTTTGTCTTGCGAAAAGGAAATAATCAGTAGATTTGAAAACTCCCAAGATATTCGCTTGAATAATTTAGTTTCTAGCGCCATCGGGGGCATAGGTGTAATTTTATACAGTCAAAACAAGCTTGATGATGCAATCATTTATTTGGATATGTCTATTTCAAAAAACAGAGAAACTATCAAATTGTTGAATAAAAGTATTGAAGCATCATCCCCACCAATTCTTTTGCACACAACCCCAGATTATCAAATTTCTTTCAATCTAGTATTAAAAGGTAAAATCTATAGCGAACAAAAGAAGCATGTTCTAGCCATTTCAAGTTTTGATGATGTGATTAAAGAGTTTTCAGCTTCACCTGATTTAAATGTACATGATGTAGTTAAATTAGCGAAAACTTTAAAAGAACAAGAGTTAGAAATTAAAGCCGTCATATAAGGCGAGCAAATTTATATGTTTTGTCTCCCTATCAATTAAATGACCAATGCTGAAAATATTAAAACCACGCTTTTAATTGTTGGCGCTCAACTAGAAGCACGAGGGTTTGATGCTGAAGCGATAAAACTTGAATCGCAATTGCTGTTGCAACATGTTTTAAATGTAAATCGCGCTTGGTTGATTGCACATCAAAACGATACTCTAGAAGCCAATATTCATGAGGCTTACACGGCGCTGATTAATCGTCGTATTAATGGCGAGCCTATTGCCTATATTTTGGGCTACCGTGAGTTTTATGGCTTAAAGTTAAAGGTCACGCCTGACACATTAATTCCACGGCCAGATACCGAAACCTTGGTAGAAGCCGCGCTTGAAAAAATTTCGCCAAATTTACCTTTAAGTATTTGTGATTTAGGTACAGGCACTGGCGCGATTGCTTTGGCGATTGCAAAAAACCGCTCTAAAGCGCAAGTGACAGCGGTGGATTTTTCTGACAAAGCGCTTGAAGTTGCACGCCAAAATGCGCAAGACTTAAACATTTTAAATTGCCAATTTTTGCAAAGTGATTGGTTGAGCGTACTGAAATTAAACGGACAAAACCAGCGCTTTGATGTGATTGTGAGCAATCCGCCATATATCGAGGCCGATGATGCACACTTAAGCCAAGGCGATTTATGGTTTGAGCCTTTAAGCGCGTTGGCAAGTGGCAAAGATGGCTTGGATGATATTCGCACCATTATAAGCCAAGCAAAAAACCACCTAAAGCCAAGCGGCTGGCTGATGCTGGAGCATGGTTACAATCAAGCGGATAGTGTTTCCAACTTGCTAAAAACCGCTGGTTTTAGTGAAGTAAGCAACGCACGAGACTTGGCTGGCATTCAACGCGTCACATCAGGGCGATTGATTTAAATATTGATTTTTAAGTGTAATGTAGCCATTGGCAGACACCATAAAAAATGCAATTTCTTCACCAGTTAAGGGGCGTAGCTTTTTAGCTGGTCTGCCCACATACAAATAGCCGCTTTCTAGCACTTTGCCTTCTGGTACTAGGCTACCCGCAGCCAGCAAGACGTGCTTTTGCACCACCGCTTTATCCATCACGATACTGCCCATGCCGATTAAACATTCGTCCTCTAAGGTACAGCCGTGCAAAATCACGGTGTGCCCAATGGTAACGTGTTTGCCAATGATAATTGGCGAGCCGAGCGGGTCTGCACTGGTTTTATGATTAACGTGTAGCACCGCGCAATCTTGAATATTGGTGCCAGCACCAATGTGTATAGTGTTGATATCGCCCCGAATGACCGCGCCTGGCCAAACTGAAACATCATCACCTAACTTAACATCGCCAATCACAGTAGCGGTTTGGTGCACATAAACGGTTCTCCCTAGCGAGGGAAAAATATGCTGAAAGGCTTGAATATTCTGCATTGTCATTTTTTCTTAATAAATCCTAAAGTTTGAGACATTTTATCCGTTAATCACATTAAGGCTCATATAGCCCAAATGTTGCATTACGTGTTTAATAAAGGATAAACCGTTATCATGGAAAGTCAAAAACTATCCTTACTTGCTTATACCAGCATCGCGAGCCATCATATGGCACATGAAGAATTATTAGCCCTACTTGCACAATCGCGCAAAAATAACTTACCTACAGATATTACTGGCATGCTGTTATATTTGGAAGGTTGTTTCTTCCAAGTGCTAGAAGGCGAAGCAGACCAGCTTGAAAAGCTTTATGAAAAAATTGCAAAAGACTCACGCCATCACGATGTAATGAAACTTATCCTTGAGCCCATTGAAGCACGATGCTTTAGCAATTGGACCATGGGATTTCAGCACATTACAAAGGAAGAACTAAGCAGTATTACTGGGCTTACCGATTTTTTAGATTGCGAAGACAACAGCTTTGCAGGCATGGAAATATCGCGCGCACGAAAACTGATAGAGCACTTTACAGAAGGGCGTTGGTTTCGCAAAGATTTAACGCAATACAAACGCATTAGCATAGGCGTTTAAACCGCAAAACGCGAATGTGATGTTATTTCTATTCGCCATAGTATAATTGGCACATGTCTGAAATTAATTCCGTTGGCATTGTTGCCCCACAAACTGCACATTTTAGTGAACCACTCACCCTTAAAAGCGGCGAGATTCTACCGCAATTTGATTTGGTGTATGAAACCTATGGCACGCTTAACGCCACAAAAAGCAATGCGGTATTGATATGCCATGCGTTATCTGGCAACCACCACGTGGCCGGCAAATACAATACTGATGACAAATACGCAGGTTGGTGGGATAACCTAGTAGGGCCAAATAAACCACTCGATACCAATAAATTTTTTGTGATTGGGCTCAATAATCTTGGTGGGTGTCATGGCTCCAGCGGGCCAAGCAGTATTAAACCAAAATCCAAAAAACCTTATGGCGCTAGCTTCCCCATTGTTACGGTTGAAGATTGGGTGAATTCACAAGCGCGTTTATTAGATTATTTAGGGATTGAAACGCTAGCAGCAGTTATCGGTGGCAGCTTAGGTGGAATGCAAGCATTGCAATGGACAATTGCTCACCCAGCACGTTTGAAACATGCTTTGGTGATTGCTAGCGCACCTAACTTAACTGCACAAAATATGGCATTTAACGAAGTTGCACGCCAAGCGATTATTACCGACCCAGAATTTTACGGTGGCGATTATTATGCACACAAAACTGTGCCGCGCAGGGGCTTACGCATTGCGCGCATGCTGGGCCATATCACTTACTTAAGTGATGATGCCATGGGTGAAAAATTTGGGCGAAAAATTAAAGATAAAATTAAATATAGTTTTGATGTTGAGTTTGAGATGGAGTCTTACCTGCGCTATCAAGGCGATAAGTTTGCGGGAGAGTTCGATGCCAACACCTATTTACGCATGACCCGTGCGCTAGATTACTATGATCCCGCCTTAGAATTTGGCGGCGACTTAAGCAAAGCGCTTGCCCAAGTTAAAGCAGAATTTTTAGTAGTATCTTTCACCAGCGATTGGCGCTTTTCACCTGACCGCTCACGCGAAATTGTAAAAGCCTTGCTTGATAATGAACGCACAGTAAGCTACGCCGAAGTGACCGCACTGCATGGTCATGACGCATTTTTAATGCCTGACGCACATTATCATGCGATATTACGCGCATATTTACAAAAAATTGAGACATAAAAGGACTTAAGTCATGTCAAATAATGTAAATATTACAAATACAAATGTACTTAACGCAAAATTTCGCCAAGATTTTGCGATTATTGCAGGCTGGGTTGGTTTTGGTAGCAAAGTGCTTGATTTAGGTTGTGGCGATGGCGAATTATTAGTGTATTTGCGCGATGCGCTCGAAGCAAAAGGCTATGGTGTCGAGAAAGACGATGCTCACTGGCTCGCTTGTTTAAAAAATGGCACCAATGTGATTCAAATGGACTTAGAGGACGGTTTATCTGGCTTTGAGGACCAATCGTTTGATACCGTCATCCTCTCGCAAACTTTACAAGCCATGCACAATACAGAAGAAATTGTGCAAGAAATGCTACGTGTAGGCAAAGAAATTATCGTCACTTTTCCTAATTTTGGCTATTGGCGTAACCGGATGCAAATCACGGCTGGTAACATGCCTGTTTCAAAAACGTTGCCTTATCAATGGTTTGATACACCAAATGTGCACCTTTGTACCATTAACGATTTTGATGAATTTTGTAATAATCACAAAATTACAGTCATCGAACGTAAAGTCATTACCGATGGCGAGGAAGTTGGATTTATGCCCAATTTGTTGGGCAATTTAGCCATGTATCGCCTAAAAGCAAATTAATAGTGCTTGAATCACGCGCCGAAGCTAGCATCTGGCAATCTCTTTTTACCAAAAGAATGCTTGCTTGCGTGTTCTTAGGCTTTACTTCGGGCTTGCCTTTATATTTGCTGTTGCAACTGTTACCCGCTTGGTTACGAACTGAAGGCATGAACCTTAAAACTATTGCGGCATTTGCATTTATCCAGCTGCCTTACTCTTGGAAGTTTATTTGGGCACCGCTGATGGACCGCTATAATTTAATAGCCCCGCTTGGTCGGCGACGTAGCTGGATGCTCATCACACAAGTGGCATTACTTTTTGGTATGCTCGCTTATGGGTTTTATGAACCTAAACTCGACATTACCACCATCGCAATTATCTCTACCCTGATTGCCTTTTTCTCTGCCAGTCAAGATATCGTGATTGATGCATTTAGGCGAGAGATTTTGAGCGACCATGAACTAGGT
Organism: Methylotenera sp.; assembly: GCA_027487055.1. Lineage (GTDB taxonomy): Bacteria > Pseudomonadota > Gammaproteobacteria > Burkholderiales > Methylophilaceae > Methylotenera_A. The sequence continues at coordinate 17,055 of JAIYEJ010000321.1, forward strand.
TTAGGCAACAGCATACACGTGAATGCGTACCGAATTGCTGGACTCGTGCCAGGTTCACTTGGGCTTATTTTGGCCGACCATTTGCCTTGGTCATCGGTGTTTTGGATAGTAGCACTGTTTATGCTGCCAGGCATTATCATGACCTTGGTCATTAAAGAATCTAGCACGATTGCCGCACCAAAAACCTTGTACGCCTCGGTAGTCGAGCCTTTTAAAGAGTTTATCGGGCGCCAAGGCTGGCAGAGTGCCATGTTAGTGCTGGTTTTTATTTTGCTGTACAAATTGGGCGATAGCATGGCTACCGCGCTGGCGACGCCATTTTATTTGGATATGCAATTTTCAAAAAGTGATATAGGTGCAATCGCTAAAGGCAGCGGCTTAGTAATGCAAATTGCTGGGGCGTTTGTGGGCGGCTTATGGATGTTAAAACTAGGGGTGAATCGCGCTTTGTGGATATTTGGTATTGCACAAGCAGTGACTATCTTAGGCTTTGCTTGGTTGGCACACGCAGGGCCGTTTGAAGTAATTGGTGCGGCAGAGCGCACCATGTTAGCGATTGTAATTGGCTCAGAAGCATTTGGCGTGGGACTAGGAACTGCAGCTTATGTAGCCTATATGGCGCGCGAAACCAACCCCGTTTATACGGCCACTCAACTTGCTTTATTCACAAGTTTATCGGCTGTGCCGCGCTCGTTTTTTAATGCACTCACGGGCGGCATGGTTGAAAATCTTGGTTGGGAAAATTTCTTTTACGTATGCACATTATTAGCCTTGCCTGGCATGGTGTTGTTAATAAAAGTAGCTCCCTGGAACACTACAACAAAATAAAACCAGTAAAATCTATGTAAGGAAATCTTTATCTGTCCGACTAATTTCCATTATCACACAATGGAATTATGTCATGCGCCTTACCACCAACACGATCATCGCCACAGCTCTTATTCTATATGGCTTACAGCCTGCCTACTCTGCTGAGTGCTCTGCAAAAAGCGGAGCAAGCACTGTACCTTTGCTAGAGCTTTATACCAGCGAGGGCTGTAGCAGCTGCCCGCCAGCTGATAAGTGGTTAAGCGGTCAAAAACATGACCCAAGTAAATTTACTCCTTTAGCTTTTCATGTTGATTATTGGGATTATATTGGCTGGAAAGATAAATTTTCTAAAGCAGAATATTCAGAACGCCAGCGCAAAATTGCTACATTTGGTGGCGCAGGGTTTGTGTATACACCACAATTTGTAATGAATGGCCGCGATTTTAAAGGCTGGGATAATGCGCGCCTAAGAGAAAAAGTGGAGTCTAGCCAAAAATTAGCCAGTCGTGCCAACTTAACGCTAAATGCCGTGCAAGAAAATGGCAAAATTATACTAAAAACCAGCGCACAAACCACCAACCCAAACGAAGCCAAAAATGTAGATGTATTTGTGGCAATTTATGAAAACAAATTAGTCAGCAAAGTGAATGCGGGCGAAAACAGTGGCCGTGAGTTAAAACATGATTACGTGGTACGCGAGTTTTTTGGTGCTTACCAAATCAATAATCAAAATGAATTTAGCAAAAACTTTAATTTAGATGCCGCTTGGGCAAAGCGTGATGCGGGCGCAGTGGTGTTTGTTCAAGACAGTAGAAACGGCGAGATTTTGCAAAGCTTACTATTGCCGTTTTGTAGTTAACAATATGATGGGCGCTAATTTAAGATAGAATTGGATTTCACAATTCAAATATAGCGTCATCAAGTGATTACAGAGCATCCAAAAAAAGGCATTTTATTGATCTGTGCCGCAGTATTTCTTTTTGCAAGTAGTGATGCGTTATCTAAATACCTCACCAATTTTTATCCTGTGGTGATGGTGTTGTGGGTTAGGTATGTGGTGCATGTTGTACTGATACTTGCGGCGTTAAGACCGCCCTCTTTAAAAATACTCATCACCACGCAAAACCCCAAATTGCAAATCATCCGTGGCTTATGCATGGCAAACACCAACCTGATGTTCATCAGCGCTTTACATTACATTCCCTTAGCAGAGGGCACAGCGATTATTTACTTAAGTCCATTATTAGTCACCGCCATGTCTGGACCATTATTAGGCGAGCGTATCACACGCATGCAATGGTTTGCGGTAGCAATAGGCTTTATTGGGGTGTTATTTATCGTGCGACCTGGCGGAAATATGTTTCATCCAGTTGCAATATTGGCGCTTGGCGCAGCATTCTCATTTAGCCTTTATCAAATCATCACCCGCAAACTTAACTACACAGACAAATCTAGCATCACCAACTTTATTAGTGGATTAGTGTGTGTCTTGGTCACAAGTTTGTTACTGCCATTTTTTTGGAAAACACCTACCCTACACTTTGCATTATTAATGGTGTTACTCGGCATCTCTGCGCTTGTAAGCCACTTACTGATGACTCGGGCTTACCTGCATGCAAAGCCTTCCACACTCGCGCCATTTTCATACACACAGCTATTATTTGCAGGCTTAATCGGTCATGTTTTTTTTAATCAACAACCAGATTTAATGGGCTTAGTTGGTATGCTGGTGATTGTGGCGGGTGGTTTGCTTATTTTTAGCAAACTATCTTATAAGTAATTTCGTTTTATCAATCTAAAGCCAATCATCTAATGATTGAATGTTCTACTTTTATTTGATTTCCTCCACCAACATTAGCTCTTCTTCAACCAAGTCAGCTTCGGTTTCAACATCAGGTTCTGGCAAAGGCTCATACTCAACCACAATCTCATGCGGCTCACCCGCTAATTGTCGTACATTATCAATCGATAAATTTAAATCTTTCTCCCAGCCCGTGCTGGCCTCGTTTTTGGCAATAAATTCTAAAGACTGTGCAGCATCCAAAGCCGTCACACCACCATATTCTAATAAACCAAGCGAGATATTATCGGCCTCACTAAGTTGGCCTGGCTTAATTCTAGATAAAGCGACCTCTGAACCAACAATAGAAGTGACCGTTGATGCAGCACTTGTCATCAATGTTGTTGCAGTTGTTGCTTGCGCTGCCGCACTAGATGCGTTAAAAAGCGTTGCAGCTGGAAAAAGCACACCTGTAAGCACTGTAAAAAATATTTTTGTTTTTGCATTACTTTTATGATGCTTTGCAATGACATGCCCCATTTCTCGCCCAATAATAAATGCGATTGCGTTGTCGTCTAAATCTAGGGTTTGAATAGGGCGAAATAGGACGACTTTTCCACTTGCATTTGAAGCACTACCTAACACTTTTTTGTCTACTACTTCAAAGTCAAACTTTGGCGTTATTTTTTTAAGCTCTGGGTATAGCGAATAGGCAGATTTGGCAAGACTTTCACCAATCAACTGCACCTTTGCATCAAAAGCCTGATTTTCTGCACATTTTTCAACACTACAAGGTTGTGCATCTGCTTTCACTACCAATCGCATACGCATTTCGATATCGGAATAAAAACTGCTGATATCTTCAACTGGATTTATGTCATCTGCATCGCCAACTGAAACTTCCTGTGCTGCCATCTGCATCGATTCGTCAGCGCTTGTGTGTGTTTCACTATTAGGATTAATAGCCTTTAGTTCATTTAGCTGCTCTGTTACATTAAACTCAGCCTCAGCAAAGACCTGCGTTGCATGCAACGCTATCACAATGCTTAATACTAAAGAGGTGCAATTAAATTTCAAGTTAATCAGCTTTAGATAGATTAATTTACCAACGTTTTAAATCTCAATTGGTCTACAGCACGTATAGACCATTGATCACGAATCATTGATATTTTATAACGCATAGTCAATGATTAGTGGCGCATGGTCACTAAAGCGCTCACTTTTGTAAATACTTGTTTGAATTGCTTTTTGTGCCAAACTAGGTGTGGCTACTTGATAATCAATTCGCCAACCCACATTCTTCTCGTACGCCGCACCGCGGTTGCTCCACCATGTATAGCATGCATCTGTATCATTTGGATGTAGCTTTCGGTAAACGTCCACCCAGCCAACATCATTCAATAATTGTGTCATCCAAGCCCTTTCTTCGGGCAAGAAGCCAGAATTTTTTTTATTCCCTTTGTAATTTTTTAAATCAATTTCTTGATGCGCAATATTCCAATCACCACACACGATAACATCTCGCCCACTGGCTTTAAGTGCTTGTAAATGTGGCATAAATCGTGACATCACGCTAAATTTAAAAGTCTGGCGCTCTTCACCACTCGAACCGCTCGGCAAATAAAGTGACACGACGCTTAAATTACCAAACTGACACTCTAAATAACGGCCTTCGGCATCAATGTCCGTCATATCGCTTAAGATATCACCTACAGAATAAGCGTTTAATCCCACAATTACTTGGTCTGGCTTATTTTTGCAGTATATGCCAACGCCGCTATAGCCTTTTTTCTCTGCATAATGAAAATAACCCAAATAACCTGCAGGCGCGAGCATATCTGGCGTCATATCTGTTGCTTGCGCTTTTAATTCTTGTAAGCAAATCACATCGGCATTTTGCGTTAGCATCCAATTTAAAAAGCCCTTATTTGTAGCAGATCGTATTCCATTCAAATTGGCAGTTATAATACGCATAATTACTTTCTTAATATGGTTAGCATGATAGATTTAAGCCAAGAGTTTATAGCGTTTTCGGTAAAAAAGCAGGTATTAAAATTTGGTGAGTTTAAAACCAAAGCAGGGCGCTTAAGCCCTTATTTTTTTAATGCTGGGTTATTTAATGATGGCGAAAGCCTACTTAAGTTAGGCGAGTTTTATGCAAAAAGCATCCAAACTTCTGGTATTCAATTTGATATGCTTTTTGGGCCCGCCTACAAAGGCATCCCCTTGGTTGCTGCAATTAGTATTGCGTTTGCCAAAAATGGTCACAATTATCCTTATGCTTATAACCGCAAAGAAGCCAAAGACCATGGCGAAGGAGGCACCTTAGTAGGTGCTCCACTTGCGGGGAATATACTCATAATAGATGATGTTATTTCTGCAGGCACTTCCGTACGTGAATCTGTCGAGACCATCGCACAAAGTGGCGCCAAGCCTAGTGGAGTAGCAATTGCGCTCGATCGCCAAGAAAAAGGTACAGGGCAACTTTCAGCGGTACAAGAGGTAGAAACACTACATCATATCCCAGTATGTAGCATCGCCAATTTAACCGATTTATTAAAATTCGTTCACAATCAAAGTGATATGGCACAGCACTTGCTTAAGATTGAGCAATATCAACAACAGTATGGCATCGCCAGTTAATTTAATGAAAAAAATTATTTTTGTCTTCATAGCAAGCGCTAGCTTTTTTTTCAATACAGCGCATGCTGGAAAAATCGTAAAATGGGTAGATAACAACGGCGTGACGCAATATGGCGATAAATTACCCCCTGAATATGCGGGCCGTAAAAATAGCGAAATGAATGATCGTGGCCTTGTAGTTAAGCAAAATAATGTGCAAACTTCGCCAAAATCTGAAGCTGAAACTCAGCTAAAAATAGATCAAGCACGTAAAGATAAAATTTTGATTGCATCTTATAGCAATGCGAACGAAATTGACTTAGCGCGTGACCGCAGTTTAGAAATGGACAAAGCGGCGTTAACAAGTCTTACAGCTCAAAAAGATAACATTACAGCGCGGATTGCACGCAATAATCAAACAGTGGATGGTTTTAAAAAGCGCAATAAACCCTTACCTGTTAATTTGGAGACTGAATTAAAAGATGCTGTTGCACAGTCTGCAAGAATCGATAAACAAATGGCTGATAGAAAACTAGCAATGGAAGTCACAAAGAAGAATTTTGCTGCGGATAAAGAGCGCTTTATAGCACTTAAACAAGCTGCAGGCGCTCCTATTGAAGCGCCAACAGCTGAAGCTACACCTGCTGTGTTAAGTGAATCGACTAAAGCAGACACGCAGAAGTAATTAACTAGTTAGTTTTTTCTTTAAGATTTCGTTAACTTGCGCGGGGTTAGCTTTACCTTTTGAGGCTTTCATACACTGACCGACCAACGCATTAAACGCTTTTTCTTTACCCGCTTTAAATTCTTCGACCATAGCTGGATTGGCTGCAAGCACTTCGTCAATAATCGCTTCAATCGCACCAGTGTCGGACTCTTGTTTGAGGCCTTTGGCTTCGATGATTGCATCCACCTCGCCTTCGCCAGCCCAAAGTGATTCAAACACTTGTTTGGCCGCGTTGTTTGAAATGGTGTTATCACGTACTCTTTCAAGTAGCGCCGCCAAAAGCTTTGCGGATACTGGGCTTTGGAGCACCGTTTTATCCTCGGCATTTAACTTTGCACTTAACGCACCTAAAATCCAGTTAGTTGCTGGCTTCGCTTCGGCACCTGCTTTCACAGTTGACACAAAATAATCAGCAAGCGATTTTGATGCTGTCAGCGCGTTGGCATCGTAGCTAGAAAGTTGATACTCACTCATGAACTTAGCTTGCAAGGCTTGTGGCAACTCAGGCATATTGGCTTGCACGCGCGCTTTATCAGCCTCAGTCACTTCTAGTGGTAACAAGTCTGGGTCGGGGAAGTAACGGTAATCGTTGGCTTCTTCTTTGCTTCGCATGGCTTTTGTTTCACCTGTATCTGGGTTAAACAAGACTGTGGCTTGCTGAATCTTGCCGCCGTCTTCTAGCGTGTCGATTTGCCATTGGGTTTCATACTCAATCGCCTGTTGCATAAATTTAAACGAGTTGAGGTTTTTAATCTCACGGCGTGTACCAAGTTTTTCCGTGCCTTTTGGTCGCACCGATACGTTCACATCACAACGAAATGAACCTTCTTGCATATTGCCATCGCAAATACCAATCCATTGCACTAACTCGTGCAATTTTTTGGCATAGGCCACGGCTTCTGCAGCGCTTCGCATATCGGGTTCGGTCACGATTTCTAACAATGGCGTGCCAGCACGGTTCAAGTCGATACCTGACATGCCTTCTACAGCCCCATGCACCGATTTGCCTGCATCTTCTTCAAGGTGCGCGCGGGTAATGTTGATGACCTTTTCATACGCCTCAGTATTCTTGCTAGCAGGCACTTGTATGGTCAATTTGCCTTTGCCGACCACAGGCAATTCAAATTGACTGATTTGGTAGCCTTTAGGCAAATCTGGGTAAAAATAATTTTTACGTGCAAACACGCTACGTGGCGCAATTTCAGCTTCAATCGCTAGGCCAAATTTAATGGCGCATTCGACGGCTTCTTTATTCAACACGGGCAACACACCTGGCAAGGCGATGCTCACTTCACACGCTTGGGTGTTAGGCTCGGCGCCATAGGTGGTGGATGCCCCACTGAAAATTTTGGTGTTGGTTTTTAATTGTGTATGGGTTTCTAACCCGATAACGACTTCCCATTCCATCATTCAATTCCTTGTGGCATCGCAAGATGCCAATCTGTTACTTGTTGATACGCGTGCGCGACATCTAACATGCGCGCTTCATCAAAATAATTACCCATCAATTGCAAACCAACTGGAAGTCCGTTGATGAATCCCGCTGGAATACTCATGCCCGGCAAGCCAGCCAAATTAGTCGCAATGGTGTACACATCTTGCAAATACATGGCGACTGGGTCATCCGCTTTTTCGCCTGCCTTAAAGGCGGTAGATGGCGCGGTTGGCCCCATAATCACGTCACATTGTTTAAAAGCCTCTGTAAAGTCTTGCGCAATTAAGCGGCGAAGTTGTTGTGCTTTAAGGTAATAGGCATCATAATAACCTGCACTTAACACATAAGTACCGATCAAAATACGGCGCTTAACTTCGGCGCCAAAGCCTTCAGCGCGCGATTTCATGTACATCTCCATCAAATCATCGTATTCTGCAGTGCGGTGGCCGTAACGCACGCCATCATAGCGTGAGAGGTTAGAGCTGGCCTCGGCTGGGGCGAGCACGTAGTATACTGGGATCGACAATTGTGTGTTTGGCAATGAAATATCGACGATGGTCGCACCCAGTTTTTTGTACTCGGCAATGGCGTCTTGCACCACTTTGGCCACGCCTGCATCCAACCCTTCGGCAAAGTATTCTTTTGGTAAGCCGATACGCAAACCTTTCAGCGCTTGTTCGCCCGTCATCTTTTCCAAGCCACGAGTGTAATCTTCTTTTGGGTGGTTGAGGCTGGTAGAGTCGCGCTCGTCAAAACCTGCCATTACGTTCATCATGAGTGCGCAGTCTTCAGCAGATTTTGCCATGGGGCCTGCTTGGTCGAGTGATGAAGCAAACGCAATCATGCCGTAACGTGACACCAAGCCATAAGTTGGTTTTAAGCCTGTAAAACCACACAAGCTGGCTGGCTGGCGAATCGAGCCACCTGTATCGGTGCCTGTGGCCGCCGCACACAAACGTGCAGCCACAGCAGCGGCTGAACCGCCCGAACTACCGCCAGGAACACGGTCAAAATCCCAAGGGTTTTTCACGCCACCAAAATAGCTAGTCTCGTTTGAAGAGCCCATCGCGAACTCGTCCATATTGGTTTTACCCAAGTTAATAGCACCAACGGCATCAAATTGGTTAATTACATGTGCATCATAAGGTGCGGTGAAATTCTCCAACATTTTTGAACCACACGTGGTTTTCCACCCAGCCGCGCAAAAAATATCTTTTTGTGCAAATGGAATACCTGTCAATGCTTGCGCTTTACCGCTCGCAATTATGGCATCCGCCGCTTTGGCTTGTGCCATAGTCTTTGCCTCATCTAAGGCAATGTATGCATTAATGGTTGGGTTATACTTGGCAATGCGGCTTAAAAAAGTCTGCGTCAGTTCTACGCTCGAAATTTCTTTTTTTGCCAACATTTGGCTATATTGTTTTAAACTCTGGTTAA
>JAIYEJ010000331.1 GCA_027487055.1 Methylotenera sp.
CTGGCGCAAGGCGGCGGCCCAACATTACGCGGTACTGAACGTAACATCAAAGTCAATCGCCAAAATGCTGCTGGTGAAAAAATAGAATTACGCCCAGCCATGACAGAGGCAATACAACAAGATGATGTTATTTATGTGCAAGAAAGCCTGTTCTAGAAAAATGACACCTAGGAACATGACTACATGACTTTTACCCAGTTCTTACTGATTTTAAAAGCCCGTTTTTGGATTATTTTAATTACCTTTTTGGTCATTGTTTCTTCTGCGACTGTCGTAAGCTTATTGATGCCAAAATCATTTACCGCAACGACCTCATTGGTGCTCAACTATAAAGGCATGGACCCTGTCACGGGCACTGTTTTGCCTGCGCAATTAATGCCTGGTTACATGGCAACGCAAATTGATATTATCTCTAGCCAAAATGTCGCAATCAAAGTAGTGGATGCACTTAAATTTACTGACAGCTCAGTTGCACAAGAGCAATTTTATAAAGCCACCCAAGGTCAGGGCGATATTCGTGCTTGGTTTGCCGACCAGTTATTAGAAGAGCTTGAAGTAAAACCCTCTAAAGAAAGCAGTGTGCTTGAAATTTCTTTTAAAGGCGCTGACCCAGAATTTGCAGCAGAGGTGGTGAATGGCTTTGCAAATGCATATATTCAAACTAACTTGCAATTAAAAGTTGAACCGTCTCAAAAAGCTGCTAGTTTTTTAGGTGAGCAAACCAAAGCCTTACGAGCAAACTTAGAAACTGCACAAGCTAAAATTTCAAAATACCAGCAAGAAAAGGGGTTAACTAATATAGTTGGCAGCTTAGATGTAGAAAGTGCACGCCTTAATGATCTATCTAGCCAGCTAGTGATGGCACAATCACAAGCTTATGAATCTAACTCTAGACAAAGAAGTGCTGGTGGCAACGGGTTAGCATCGCCTGATGTGACGGCAAATAGTGTGATTCAAAATATGAAAGTTGAAATTGCACGCGCTGAGTCTAAGCTCTCTGAGTTATCACAACGGGTTGGTGTAAACCACCCGCAATATCAAGCAACTAGAGAGGAATTAGAAAAACTAAAAAGTATGCTGCGGCAAGAAACCCAAAATGTAAGTAGCAGTGTTGCGGGGACTGCTAATATTTATCGGCAACGCGAAGCCGAGCTCAAAGCGGCTTTGGCAGCGCAAAAAGCACGTGTGTTAGAGCTTAATTTATCTAGAGATGAACTTGCCGTTTTACAGCGCGATGTAGAAAACGCACAGCGCGCAATGGATGCCGCTAGCCAAAGGTATACTCAGGCCACGCTTGAGGGCAAGGCGAATCAATCTGATGTTGCGGTACTTAACCCTGCAACAGCGCCACAAACGCAATCCAGCCCAAAGGTGATGCGTAACATTTTGCTATCCGTTTTTCTTGGCACTATGTTAGGTGTTTTTTTTGCATTGCTGGTAGAACTCATGAATCGGCGAGTGCGTAGCCGTGATGATTTAAGTGAATTACTTGAAGTACCTGTGTTTACCATCAGCGGTGGCTCAGCACAAAGTAGCTCAAAAAATTTGATAGCGCCACCACGCCTGTTACTTAAAGCCAAATAAGCTGCTAAATTAAAAAAAACAACTATGCAAAACACCACGCAACAAGAACAATCTTCGGTATCTAGACCACAAGTGAATGTGGGTAATATCGGCAGATTATTACTTCAGCTTGGCAAAATTCGGCCTGAAGATACAGAATCCATTCTGCGTGTGCAGCAAGATCATCAGATACGTTTTGGTGACGCCGCCTTAAAGCTTGGGTTAATTACTGAGGCTGATATTAGCCAAGCGCTTGCTCTGCAATTTAACTACCCCTATTTGCAACCAGGCCAAGGCGCTTACAGCCCTGAGCTAGTGGCCGCCTATCAACCATTTAGTAAACAAGTTGAGGCGTTGCGTGCACTGCGTAGCCAACTCATGGTGCTTTGGTTTAATCAAAGAAATAAATCATTAGCAATGGTAAGCTCTAACGCGGGCGAAGGTGTAAGCTACCTAAGTGCAAACTTGGCAATTATGTTTTCGCAACTGGGTGAGCGCACCTTGTTAATTGATGCCAACATGCGTAACCCGCGCCAACAGAAAATGTTTAACTTAAGAGGCAAATTTGGGTTATCTGACATTATTGTTGGGCGCGCAGGCCTAGAAGCCATTAAAAAGATTGAGTTTTTTGAAGATCTTTCGGTGTTAAGTGCTGGCACCATCCCCCCTAACCCGCAAGAGTTACTTAACCGTGTGCGTTTTGCTCATTTTATGAATTACGCAAGAAGTAAATATGACATTGTGCTGGTGGATGCCGCCCCTGCTAAGCTTAGCGCTGATGCGCAAGTAACCGCTGCAAACTGTGGTGGTGCGCTTCTTATCTCTAGACTTAACCACACTTGTTTATCTGACATTACTGAAGTACGCAATCAAATTGCTGTCACTGGCGCACAAGTAGTTGGCGCAGTCATTAACGAGTTTTAGTCACCAGCATGTCAAATACAATAGCCGTGCAAAAATCCCCTTTGCCCGACTGGCTACAAGAATGGTGGCCCGTAATATTGGGTTTGTTAGTGCTGTATGTACCCACTTATTATTCTCTATCAGCTGGCTTGTGGAACAGCGAAGACCAAGCGCATGGCCCTATTGTATTTGCTGTAGTGTTGTTTTTAGCCTGGCGCAACCGTGAATATCTTGCACTTTCACCCCCCCCCAACACCCCCTCTCCCTTATTGGAAGATGGCTCGGGAGAGGGTGAACTTCTGCAATCATCAGATAAAATGTCAAATAAGGGAAAGAGTAAAACGTCCCCAATATTAGGCGCTATCCTTTTAGTCATAGGCCTCCTCAGCTACATACTCGGCCGCTCGCAAGACATCCTAATGCTAGACATCGGCTCACAAATTCCTGTGCTTGCCGGCATACTGCTCATTACCCGTGGCGCTCCAGCACTTAAAGCCATGTGGTTCCCGGTATTTTTCATTTTTTTCATGATACCTCTACCAGGGTTGTTTATAGATGCCATTACACTTCCCATGAAAATGGCCGTGTCTTACGTGGCAGAAAATGTACTGTACTTTTTTGATTACCCCATCTCTCGCACTGGCGTCATGCTCCAAATTGGGCAATACCAGTTATTAGTAGCTGACGCTTGCGCTGGCATGCACACATTGATTTCGTTAGAAGCACTAGGCCTGTTGTATCTGAATCTAGTTCATCACGATTCCTTATTCCGTAACATCAGCTTAGCTATTTTAATCATCCCCATCTCCTTCACCGCTAACGTCATCCGTGTAATCGTTCTCACATTAGTGACTTTTTATTTTGGTGATGCCGCAGGCCAAGGTTTTGCACATGGTTTTGCAGGAATGGTGTTGTTTCTAGTGGCACTCACGTTAATTATGGGAGTGGATTCTGCGTTGCAGTATTTTGTAAAACCTAGAACTAAGGTTTGATGATATGAACACACACTATAGAAATGTATTTTTGATGGCATTAATGGCTGCAGCTACATTGCTGGCTATTGTGTTTCATCCCACACATAGAGTTGCCGATGATGGACCGCCAATTAATCTAGAAACCATGATACCTAAGCAATTTGGTGATTGGAAAGAAGATCCTAAAACTTTGGCATCCGTGATTAGTCCCGATGTACAAGCAAATTTAAACAAAGTTTACACTAAGTATCTTTCTAAAACATACGTTAATACTCGAACGGGTAAAAGCATTATGCTGTCTATTGCATATGGGAAAGATCAAAGAAGTGATACAGCGGTTCACTATCCAGAAGTGTGTTATCCCGCTCAAGGTTTTGAGGTCTTAGGTAGTCAGTTGGCAAAACTTGAAACAACAGATAGATCAATTCCAGTTCGTAAACTGGAAACTAAGCTTCGCGAACGTTACGAACCAGTAACCTACTGGATAACAATAGGTGACTATGTTTCGCTAACTGGATTTGATAGGCGTATAAAAGA
>JAIYEJ010000055.1 GCA_027487055.1 Methylotenera sp.
GGCATTATGGACCAGTTTGCTGTGGCTATGGGCAAAGCAGGCCACGCCATTAAGCTTAATTGCGAAACACTGGAGTATGAATATATTCCTGTTGATTTTGGAAACTATACTTTGGTTATAATGAATACCAACAAGCCGCGTTCGCTTATCCATTCGGCTTATAACCAGCGCAAAGCGGAGTGCGAAGAGGCCTTAGCCATCATCAACAAAAAACACAGCTATGCCAACCTTTGCGCCGTACCCCTGCACATTGCCCAAGCCGAATTAAACGGTGTGTTAAAACAACGTGCCGCCCATTGCATTACTGAGCAAAACAGGGTGCTTATGGCCTGTAATGCCATGCAAAACAACAACCTTAGCATATTCGCTTTGCAGCTAATGGGCTCGCACCAATCGCTCCGTAGCGATTATGAAGTTACTGGCATTGAACTGGACAGCCTGTACAACGCCGCCATGCAAACCGATGGCTGCCTGGCCGCCCGTATGATGGGCGGTGGCTTTGGCGGATGCGCCATTGCCCTGGTTGATGCCGCCAAAATAGAACTGTTTAAAACAACAGTAGCCGCAAAATACAATGCGGCTACCGGGTTGCAGGCATCGTTTTACGATTGCCAGCTAAGTAATGGTGTGGGCAAATTAGCCAACCAAATCTAACACCTGCTGGGTGCTGTTTTTGGTTTCTACCTTATCAATTATGTGTTCTATTTTACCGTCTTCGCCTATAATAAAGGTTACACGGCTGGTGCCCATATACTCGCGGCCCATAAATTTTTTAAGGCCCCATACGCCATAGTCTTCTACTACTTTTTTGTCGGTATCGGCAATAAGGGTAAAAGGCAGTTCGTATTTATCAATAAACTTGTTGTGCTTCTTTTCATCATCCACACTAACGCCAACAACCTCAAAACCTTTCTTTTGTAGTGCAGCGTAATTGTCCCTAAAGTTGCAAGCTTCTGCAGTGCAGCCGGGGGTATCATCTTTCGGATAAAAGTATAGTATCACTTTTTTACCCTTTGCATTTTTTAGCGAGTACGGTTTACCGTTATGGTCGTTCGCGTTAATCTCAGGGGCTTTGTCGCCTACCTTAAGTTTAGACATAGTATTTGTTCTTTATAAGTTTGGGCAAGTAAACAACCAGCTGCTCATTTGGTTTACATCAGTTAAAAACTAAAAGATAAAAATTAAAAGTGTCCCGCTCCTCTCACTCCTCTCTCCTCTCTGCTCACTCCTCTCTCTACCGCACCTTAAACGAACACGTGATAGGGTAATGGTCGCTAAGCTCGCGGGCAATGGTTTCAAAGTCTGCGCTTTTAATTTCTTTGCTATGCAAAATATAATCTATGCGGAATGATGGGAACCTATCTATAAACGTACGCCCCAGGCCCGATCCGCTTATCTTAAACGCATCATACAGCCCGCGTGTAATGATTGTGTAGGTATACGATGTAGGCGGGTCATTAAAGTCGCCACACACCATTACTTTATAAGGGCAGTTCCGTATGTGCGATGATATCACCTCGGCCTGCCATGCACGGCGTATAAAAGCCCTCTTCATGCGCGACAAAAGGTTTTTGGCGCCCTCTAGCTCATCCACCTCCTTATCGTGAGAGAGGTCGTCTATAAACTTGTAATCCTCCTTACCAAAGCGGATAGATTGCAGGTGCATATTATACACCCTTACCGTATCGCCCCCTATCAGCATATCGGTATATATGCAACGGTTCGATGTTTTGTCAAACGTTATTTTTCCCTCATTAAGTATGGGGAAGCGGGTAAACGTAGCCAGCCCAAAATGGTTGGTTTTTTGCACGGTATTGGTAATTTCCACATGCATATTTTTGGCTTTCATAAAGCCCTCCATGGTATCAAGCGAGTTAAACGTACCCCCATCCTCGTAATAAAACTCCTGAAAGCATACTATATCCGGTGATTCTTCGGCCAGCAACTTAAATATCTGGTCGCGGGTTTTGGTATTATTGGTCCAGTTATACAAATCGAACAACCGCACATTGTACGACATTATTTTATATACCGAGTCGGGCTGCTCGGCTAGTTCGGCCTGGGTTTTTTTATTGCTGAAAATTTGTACGTGGTAAAAATTGTCAAATGTTCTAAACCCTATCAATATAGTAATAAGCGATATAAGCACCTGCGCACGCAGAAATACCGACCAATACAGCACAAACAATATATTTACAAGTAAAATTATGGGGTAGCCAAGGCCAAAAAATGCCAGCAGCCAATAGTCGGCGGGGCTGTAGCGGGCTGCTAAATAAGATAGTAATAGCGCTATAGCCGCCGCTATGTTGAGAAAGAGCATTATTTTATTTCCCAGCGATAGCTTTTTCAATGGTGTGCCTTGGTGCGGATTAAAAGTTTATGCTAAAATACAATTACCCAAAGGTACACACTTACCCCATAGTGGTAACTATATCAACAATTATAGCTTTAAAACTACTTTCTATTATTTAATTTCTTTTATGGTGGTTATTTTGACTGTTTTACCACTCATACAGGTTGTCATTGCCCCGTCCTGCTTTTCGTATTCCAATATCACCCTTTTGCCTTCTACAGGTGCTAAATCTTTAAATGATGCTAAGTTTAAAGGTTGTAGTTTAGTGCCATCGTCAAGCATTATCATCCAGCCGCAGCCGTCAAGGGTGCGTTTATTTTGCAATGTTCCAAAAACCGAA
>JAIYEJ010000328.1 GCA_027487055.1 Methylotenera sp.
GCAGGGCACGATTAAACGCTTCACCTTCGATATTGCCTAACACCTTGCCATTTAGACTTACGCGTGTACCTGCACTTGTCAAATCCAGCACTATCCTTTCACTTTTTTTTACCTCATTTGACGACGACATCATGGTATCAAAAGCTTTCATTTGCGAATCAATCGCCGCAATTTCTGCCGCACTATTGTTTTCTACAAAGCCTTCATTCATTCCATTAACAAGTGCTTCAGAGCTGACATCTCGCATAAAATGCATAATGATACGTTTATTACCTGTGTCATTAATCACCGCATTTGCGTCGCTGTTTTTTTGCATCAAATATAGCCCTGCAGCAAACACTTTAAACCCAAACTTAATGCGAAAGCCAGCCCCATTTAATAGAAGAGGGCTGCCAGCCACTTCAACCGCATCATCCAACTTGATGCCTTTAATTTCAAGCGCATGTGCGCTTAAGGCGGCGATGCAAACTAGGCTCGCTACAATTAACGTTATTGTCCGTTTCATATTCCTATTCCTTTTTTTATGCGATGGCGCTTTAAATGTTTATGTCCGTTGTGGTTTTAATCGATTGCAAAACCGCTTCTATGGCTTTGCAATTACCTCGCGCATCATCAAACGTCAAAAGTGGCGCTTTGTTATTCAACACGCAATCGCTAAAGTGCTCAATCTCTAAATTAAAGTGATTGGCTTTGGGCAAGACCAAGTTTTCTGATTTTCCACCAGCTTCCCAACTAATCACGGGGTCATCGGTCGGATAAGCCCACATATTGTGGCATTGAATCCAACCTTTATCGCCTATGATTTCATATTCCGCTTTGCGCCCGCGCTCAAAACTCACATCAAAATGCCCATAGCGCGCACGGCCATGCGCATCTGCACCAAAGTCTAAAATGCCACTCGCCACTACATCGGCGCCATGCTCATTCAACTTGCCATACGCCAACACGTTGATTGGCTCGGCAGCTACGCCGTTTTGCGCACTATTATTTAAACCCATTGCCCAGCGCAAAGCATGAATCGCATAAGGGCCAATATCCCACATCGCGCCACCACCATTTTGCATATTGCGCGTGATGCGATACATACGCGCAGGCGCCATGAGAAAAGAAAAACTGGCGCGACAAGACAACACATCGCCAATTAAGCCACTTTGAATTAACTCCGCCACCTTGGCATGTTGCGGATGAAAGCGATACATAAAACCTTCCATGACTTTGACATTGGCATTTTTTGCAGCCGCTTCAATCTTGTATATTTCCGCCAAATTAGTCGTCATTGGCTTTTCAATCAGCACGTGCTTGCCTGCGTTGATGGTTTTTAATGCCCATTCGGCATGCTCTTCATTCGCCATTGGGCAATAGATTGCTTCGATATTTTTGTCTTCAATCAGCGCTTCCAAATCGTCATAACAAGTCACGCCTTGTGCCTGATTTTCAACCAAAGGCTTCGCATATTTTTCCATCGTTGCTCTTGCCGCGCCCGCACGACGACTGGCGATGGCAACGAGTTGAGAATTAGGCGCTTCGACAATCGCAGGTAATAAGCGCTCATTCACACGCGCTGCGCCTAAAATGCCCCATTTTAGTATATTTTGTGCCATTTTTTTATCAAACTTATGATTTTAATAGTAAATAATTGGGATTATTGCGTTTATTATAAAACATATTAATATTTGTATTCATACAAAATTTATCGACAAGTACATGTTAACTAAACCAAAAAAATATCCTCTCAAGCAACACAAAATAGTTAAGTTAGAAACTGATTTTGCTGGCATCAAAGCATACTCAATGCTTTTTGTCGCAACGCGTGAAATTATAGAAGCTTATATGTATGCGATACCTAGAGGAGAATGTAGAACAGTACACCGATTAAGAAACGAGCTCGCTAGAGAATACAATTGCGATGCAACATGCCCAGTATCTACTGCAATTTTTATTCGTCAGGTAGCTGAAAAAGCATTGCTAGAACTTGATTACGGCAAAGCAATAAATGAAGTTCCTCCATTTTGGCGATTGGTTGAACCTGACTCTAATATAGCAAAAAAATTAGAAATTGATCGCAGTTGGATACAATTACAGCGCGAAATGGAATCAAACTAAAGCCACTTAATCGAACACCCAATACTGGCAATCTGCTCTATCGGTCCTGTGCCCGTTTCAGCCACTAACTTCATCGCATGATACAAGTCGCGCGTGCTGTTGGGTGCGGTTTCTTTACGGCTTTCATCAAAGCGGCCACGGTATTGGAGCTCAAATTTATTGTTAAACCCAAAAAAATCGGGTGTACAAACGGCGCCGTAATCTTTGGCAATTTGCTGTGTTTCGTCTAACAAATAAGGGAATGGCAACGCCATGTCTTGGGCGAGTTTTTGCATATTCTCGAAGCTATCTTCTGGGTAATCGGTGGGGTCGTTGCTCATCATCGCAACGGTGTTGATGCCCAAGGTTTGCAGTTCTTTAACGTCTGCAATCAAGCGCGGTAAAATGGCTTTGACATAAGGGCAATGGTTGCAAATAAACATCACCAGCAGCCCACTTTTGCCCATACTGTCATCACGTGAAACTAGCTTGCCATCAATATTAGGCAGTTTAAAATCGGGTGCTTGCCAACCAAACTCACAAACAGGTGGGTTAATGCTTGCCATGCTTTAGTTCCTAATCAGTAAAATTTTTATAAAAGTTTATGTTACCACTTTATGCTTTTTTATTTAAACTAAAGGGATGAGCAACTTACGATTTTACAGCCCTGAAAAATTGCGTATCGGCGCGCAAGTCAAACTTTCTGAAAATTCTGCCACACATGCGACGCGCGTGATGCGACTTAATGTGGGCGACAAACTGTTTTTATTTGATGGTAGCGGTAGTGATTTTGAATGCGAGTTGGTCAGCGTGCAAAAAAACGCCACACTCGCCAAGGCTTTAAGCGCGATAGAAATACAAAATGAATCGCCTATCAACATTACATTACTTTTAGGTATATCGTCTGGAGACCGAATGGATATTGGAATCCAGAAGGCGGTTGAATTGGGCGTTAATCAAATTGTGCCGATTAAAACCGAGCGCAGTGTGGTAAAGCTAGATGAAGAAAAAGCAAAAAAACGCGTTGAGCACTGGCAAAATGTGGTGATTGCCGCTTGTGAGCAATCTGGGCGAGCCGAAATCCCCTTGGTTTCTAGGCCCGAGAGCTTATCATCATGGCTGCAAGTCAATCCCCAAGCGACCTCTAGCGATGGTGATTTGATATGCGCTTCAAAAACCCGCATTTTATTAAATCCAATCGGTGCAAAAAAACTCAGCAATTTACAAAAGCCTGAGGGTGAAATTCAGCTTTTAATTGGCGCAGAAGGCGGCTTGAGCGATAAAGAAATTGCGCTCGCGATTTCGCAAGGGTTTCAGTCCATTATCTTAGGTGCACGCATTTTACGTACCGAAACTGCACCTTTAGCCGCAATCGCCACCATGAACACGCTTTGGGGTGATTTTTAAGCCCTCTAATTGCATTTATTACAAATTTGTTTTAAAATTTTTGTAATTTACACAAATATTACACCATGTCAGTTGGCAATTCGATCAGAAATCGGCGTAAATCGCTGAATATCACCTTACAAACGCTAGCAAAAAAAGTGGGCGCTGATGCAGGCAATTTATCGCGTATTGAGCGCGGTGAGCTAGGACTTAACGAGAATTTATTACGAAAAATTGCTGCAGCATTAGATTGCACGCCTGCGTATTTATTTACACAAAGTGAATCTTTACAAAAAAATCCATCTGCGCTTTCACAAATTTCGGCTAGCAATGCAAATGATTTTGTACATTGGTTTCGCTCGGCTGCACCTTATATTCATGCGTTTGGTGGCTGTACTTTTGTGATTGCTTTTGGTGGCGAGGTAGTGAGCGAACAACAATTTGTTGCGCTTTCTCATGATTTAAACTTGTTAGCTAGCCTTGAAGTGCGGCTGGTATTGGTGCATGGCGCGCGACCGCAAATTGAGCAACGTTTAAAGCGCGCTAAGCTCACGCCCACTTTGCACAACGGTTTGCGCGTGACTGATGACGCCGCGATGGAAGTGGTAAAAGAAGCCAACGGTGCAGTGCGGGTTGAGATTGAGGCGCTACTTTCAATGGGCATTGCCAACTCGCCCATGGCGGGCGCCGATATACGAGTGGCGAGCGGTAACTTTGTCACCGCAAAGCCCATTGGCGTGGTGCATGGTGTGGATTTGCAACATACAGGCGAAGTACGAAAGGTAGATGCCACCAGCATTCAAAGGCGTTTGAATGATGGCGAATTGGTATTGTTATCACCACTTGGCTACTCACCTACAGGTGAGGCATTTAACTTAAGCCTAGAAGATGTTGCGGTAAGCACCGCCATTGCATTAGATGCTGATAAGCTCATCTTCTTGATGGATAGCGAGGGTATTTATAATCTTCGCGGCGAATTACTGCGCGAGATGACCGCCGAAAAAGCCAAAAATCTACTCAAAAATGTGCAAGAAAATGACAACCCACTTCATTTTTCTGATGACGTTGATTATTACTTGCCCGCAGCCATACGCGCTTGTGAGAACGGTGTCGCGCGTACACATTTAATCTCGCGCTTAATTGATGGCGCAATCATTCAAGAACTTTTTACGCATAATGGTATAGGCACGATGGTGACAGAATTGCCGCTTGAAACTATGCGCCAAGCCAATATTGACGATGTAGGCGGCATTTTAAAACTGATAGAGCCACTTGAAAACGAAGGCATATTAGTGAAACGTAGTCGTGAACGGATTGAGATGGAAATTTCGCATTTTTATGTCATGGAACACGATAATCGCACTATAGGTTGCGCCGCCTTGCATCCGTTCTCTGAAGAAAAAATGGCTGAATTTGCCTGCTTAGCAATTGACCCACAATACCGCGGCAAAGGGCGCGGCGATAAATTATTTAATTACTGCCAAGTGCAAGCCAAAGCATTGGGGTTTACGCAGCTATTTTGCCTGACAACCCGCACCGAGCATTGGTTTTTAGAGAGAGGTTTTATTGAGAAAACCATTGAAGACTTGCCAGCAGAAAAGAAACAAATGTATAACTTTCAGCGAAAATCAAAAGTATTTATTAAATCGCTTTAGCTTTTTATATACAATCTCGATTATTAAAAAGCAGTAGCTTAAATTTTTATAATAAAAATAATTGAAATAAGAAAGCCAGCCATGATTAACGAAACCACCGCAACCCAAAAAGCACAAACGCTTGCTGAAGCGCTGCCCTATATTAAAAAGTTTTTTGATAAAACTATTGTCATTAAGTATGGTGGCAATGCTATGACCGACGAGCATCTAAAGCATAGCTTTGCGCAAGATGTGGTGTTGCTTAAACTTGTGGGGATGAACCCTGTGGTAGTGCACGGTGGCGGCCCGCAAATTAACGAGATGCTCGATAAACTTGGTAAAAAGGGCGAGTTTATACAAGGTATGCGAGTGACCGATGAAGAAACTATGGATGTGGTGGAAATGGTGCTGGGCGGGCAAGTGAATAAAGAAATTGTGAATTTGATTAATCGCCATGGCGGCAAAGCCGTTGGCTTAACTGGGCAAGACGGTAATTTTATTCACGCGCATAAATTATTAATGGAAGACCTAAAAGACCCCACCAAAATGATTGATGTGGGCCAAGTGGGTGAAATTACAGCGATTGACCCAAGCATTATTAATTTTTTAGACAGTGGTGATTTTATTCCAGTAGTTGCGCCGATTGGCGTGGGTAAAGATGGTAAAACATATAACATTAATGCGGATGTTGTAGCTGGCAAATTGGCTGAGATTTTAAATGCCGAAAAGCTCATTTTGCTCACCAACACGCCAGGCGTGCTCGATAAAAATGGCGCCTTGCTGACTGGCTTAACACCAAAACAAATTGATGACTTGGTAGAAGACGGCACCTTAAGTGGTGGCATGCTGCCAAAAATTGGTTCTGCGCTTGATGCCGCGCGAAGTGGCGTAAAATCTGTGCACATCATTGATGGTCGGGTAGAACATGCGTTGTTGCTAGAAGTGCTGACAGACGAAGGTGTGGGTACGCTGATTAAAGCGAAATAGCATGGCTAACTTAATTCTTTACACCCATAAAATGTCACGTGGGCGCATCATACGTTGGATGTTGGAAGAACTCGGCGAACCCTTTGATATTAAATACGTCGAGTACGGTGCAGAAATGAAATCGTCCGAGTATTTGGCAATCAACCCCATGGGCAAAGTGCCCGCGCTTAAACATGGCGAAGGGATTGTCACCGAAACCGGTGCAATTCTGACTTACCTCGCGGAAACTTTTTCTGATAAAGGCTTGATTCCAGCAAGTGGTACTCCAGCGCGCGCAGCATTTTATCGCTGGATGTTTTTTATAGCGGGCCCTCTGGAAGCCGCAACCAGTAACGAATTTTTACAGCTTGACATCCCAAAAACCACGCCTTTAGGCACCCCAAGTAAAGGGTATTTGGGTTATGGTAATATAGACTTAACGCTCAAAACGCTTGAAAATCACCTTAAAGCAAACACCTATTTATGTGGTAAAGAATTTACTGCTGCAGATATTTATCTAGCTTCGCATATAGGCTTTGGAATGCAAATTGCCAAAACCTATGCACCCCGAGATATTTTTAACACTTATCTCGAACGCCTTAGCCAACGTCCAGCTAAACTTCGCGTCGAAGCGCCTTAAGCAAAGCTAGTATCATGAAGTCGAAGGTGTGGATTTTTGATTTAGATGACACCCTGCACGACGCATCTGCGTATATTTTCCCTGTCATGAATCGCGCCATGACGCAGTACATCATGGAACAACTTGACCTTGATGAACATGAAGCACATCAACTGCGGCAGCATTATTGGCGCATTTATGGAGCAACCCTTAAAGGTTTGATGCGTCACCATGGAGTGGATGCATATCACTTTTTAAATGAAACTCACGCGTTCATGGATTTAAACAGCATGGTCGTTCAAGTGAAGCGATTACGCCACATGCTGCAAAACCTTAAAGGGCGCAAAGTCATATTTACCAATGCACCACGCGCTTATGCGCTACGCGTGCTGGATATACTTGGAATTGGGGATATGTTTGACTTGGTGTTCAGTGTAGAATCAACCCGTTTTCACGCAAAACCAAGCGTGCGCGGCTTTGAAATATTACTAAAATCTATTAAAGCAGATCCTCAAGATTGTATTATGCTAGAAGACAACTTACCAGCACTGATGACCGCAAAACGTCTTGGTATGCGAACCATTTGGGTGACAAAAAAATTGCAAATACCTAATTTTGTGGATTACAGGGTGAACTCTGTGTTAGCACTCACTCACCTTAAGCTATAATATATGTAAAGTATTATGGGAGAATATTGTGGCTCAAGACCGCACTGCAAGTCGCAAACAGCAAATTTTAGAAACACTCGCGCACATGCTAGAAATACCAAAGCGTGAAAAAATTACAACAGCCTCACTTGCCGCTAAATTAGACGTAAGTGAAGCAGCCCTATATCGCCATTTTGCCAATAAGGCGCAAATGTTTGAAGGTTTAATTGAATTTATTGAAACCTCAGTGTTTGGCGTGATTAATAAAATCACCACCGACGAACCAGATGGCGTAAAACAAGTACAGCTGATTGTGAACATGCTACTTAAATTTGCCGAAAAAAACCCAGGCATGACCCGTGTGTTGATTGGTGATGCATTGGTAAACGAAGATGATGCTTTACAAATGCGCGTCAATCAGTTGTTAGAGCGTCTTGAGATTAGCCTTAAACAAAGCCTTAAAATTGCTGTGGCGGGCAGCGGTAAAAAAATTATGCCTGAAACACAAGCCAATCTAATTATCAGCTTCGTGATAGGCCGTTGGCATCAATATGCCAAAAGCGGATTTAAACGTAAGCCTTCAGAGTTTGTACAAAGCCAACTAAGTATTCTAATTGGCTAAGTAAAATTAATTGGGCAGGTAAAATTATTTTAAATGTATTCAGCGACTTTTATTTTTGAAAAAAAACAGTTTGATGATGCATTTTATCAACTTGACCAGACTATTGCTGAGTTCGCAAAAAATACAACTGGCTATTTGGGTGAGGAAAGTTGGGAAAATCCCGACACTGGTCGCATTTCAAACGTTTATTATTGGCAAACAATGGACGGGATTCGTGAACTCATGAATCACCCAAAACATCTGGAAGCTAAAGCTGCGCAATCAAATTGGCTGAACGGCTATCAAATCGTGATATCACAAGTGATGCGTGCTTATGGCGATGGAAAAATTTCACATCCAACTTCGTCTTTTTCTCATACCTAAATCAATTTTAAAGTTCGGTATCTGAAGTTATCTAGACTCAAAAGTTCTGTTTTATTGCCGCAAGCCTAGCCTCAAAAACAGCTTTTTTAATCGCTTGTGGTTCCCCATATTGTTTTGCAATCGCCCCAGAATCTATACTTGATGAGGCTTCCAACGCATGCATAATGAAGTCAATTTCCGGCAAAGCACAATTTTCCAACCCAGTTCTACCGCGACTATCTGCCTCACACGCTTTTAAAAAATCATCAAAGCGGGCTGGTTGGCGAATTGCGTCAAGGTCCATTAAAAATTCTAGTAATGTCTCTGGTCGCATTTTTAAAGCCTGGTGCAATTTTCCATGAAACTTCGCCACCATCATCCCTAGCTCTTTGCAATCGTTAGGCACGCGTAAACGTTTACATACTTCTTTTACCAAGTTAACGCTTCGCGCTTCATGGCCAATATGTCTTGGTAATATATCTGTCGGCGTGGTGCCTTTACCAAGATCGTGCACCAAAGCAGCAAAGCGCACAGGTAAGCTGAAATTTTGTTTGGCGGCATAATCAATCACCATCATTACGTGCACACCCGTATCTACCTCAGGGTGATGTTTTGGTGGCTGTGGCACGCCCCACAGTTTATTTAATTCTGGCAGAATTCTCTGTAATGCTCCACATACACGTAAAACCTCAAACATACGGCTTGGCTGCGCTTCCATCAATCCTTTGGCGAGCTCTTGCCAAACACGCTCTGGCACCAGTGCATCCACCTCACCGTTTTGCACCATTTGTTGCATTAGTTTGCGCGTTTCTGATGCGATTGTAAAATCGGTGAATCTGGCAGAAAATCGTGCCGCTCGCAAAATACGCACAGGGTCTTCGACAAATGCATCGCTCACATGGCGTAACACTTTGGCTTGAATATCTGCAACGCCATTAAAGGGGTCTATTAGCTTACCATCATCACTTTTAGCAATGGCATTGATGGTGAAATCTCGACGACTTAAGTCTTGCTCAAGCGTTACATCTGGCGCGGCATGCACTACAAAGCCTTTGTAGCCTTTAGCCGTTTTTCGCTCGGTGCGTGCAAGTGCATATTCTTCATGTGTTTTGGGGTGTAAAAAAACTGGGAAGTCTTTACCAACTGGCTTATAACCTGCATGCAGCATGGCTTCTGGCGTACCACCTACAACGACAAAATCTTTATCTTTAACCTTTAAACCCAGCAATTCATCGCGCACAGCGCCACCAACGATAAAAATTTTCATGCGCGAAATATCGTCAAGTTATCTTCTAGCATTAATGGCGCGGCCTGCAGCACTTCGGAATGCATCATAAGACGCGCGAGGCGAACTAAAAAGTAAATACTCTGGTGCAATCACATCCAAAGAAATTGGCGTCACATTTAACTCACTTGCAATGGCATCATCACAGACATTATCTACTTGCATAGAGCGAATATTGTCGCGCGTCATGAGCGGTATTGGCGATAACTGCATTGCGCTTGCTTGTGCCATCGAAAGCGCATTGTTAAGCCCAATAATAGGCCGTGTTTTACCTAACACATCCATTACTTTTTGTACTAACTCACGCAAAGTATACACATTTGGCCCGCCCAACTCGTAAGTCTTACCATAAGTGTCGGTATTTTCTAGCGCGTTAACGAAACACTGCGCAACATCTTCTACCCAAATAGGTTGAAATTTTGCATCAGGTTTTGCTAAAAATATCAAAGGCAAAAACTTAACCAACATGGCAAATAAACTTAAAAAGCTATCACCACGCCCAAAAATCACTGAAGGCTTAAAAATAGTAATATCGAGTTTTTTGCTAAACTCGTTCACTGCAGCTTCACCTGCAGCTTTGCTACGCAAATATTGGCTTGGCGCAGTTTTACTGGCTTGAAGCGCGCTCATCTGAATCAGGCGAGAAATACCCAACTCTTCACAGGTCTGCGCAACACGGCGTGGTAATTGATGGTGAATATTTTCGAACGTATTTTTACTATTCTCATGCAAAATACCGACTAAATTAATCACCGCATCACTACCAAGCAAGGCTTGCTTGAGCGCCCCTTTATCCGCAATATTGCATTCCACAACTTTCACATTCGGCAATAAAATCAAATGTTTAGAAGACTCTCTACGGCGCGACAACACTTTAACTTGATATCCCACTTGGTCTAACTTAGAAACCAAGCTACTACCTACAAAACCTGCGCCGCCTAATACTGTAATATGTTTAATCGTCATAAATTTATTCTCTATTGTGCTATTTCTATTTCTTGTGTTGTTTGTTGTGAAGGCGTAACTGCTGTTTCAGATTGTTCAACATTTTCTTCAAATGCAGCGTATCTACTAGGAATAGTACCTAATCTTTGTTTTAGCGAAATTGGTTTTAAGCCCAAGCGCGGTGCATATAAGTGGGCATTTGCCATTACTTTTTGTACATAGCTACGTGTTTCAGAAAAGGGAATTGTTTCTACATAAATCGCACCTTCTAATGGTAATGTCGCAACCCATTTTTTAGCGCGGCTTGGCCCAGCGTTGTAAGCTGCCGTTGCCATGGTTTCTTGCCCACTAAACATATTTTTTGTATAAGCCATGTAATAAGTACCCAGCGCAATATTTGTATCTAAATCATGAATCATGCTTTTATTGTAATCATTAATCCCAGCGCGACTCGCAGCCCATTTTGCTGTTGCAGGCATAAGTTGCATTAAACCTGCTGCGCCCACGCCAGATCTTGCATAATGCATAAATCGGCTTTCTTGGCGGGTAATGCCATACACCCAAGCCTCATCTATACCGCGCTCTACTGATGCAGATTTTATTAAATTGCGATACGGAATGGGGTAACGCAATGCAAAATCATGTACATATGTCGTTTTATCTGCAGTAATAATTGCTAAATCATACCAATTTTTTCTTGCTGCAAATTCAGCTGCTGCAAGCAATTGTTGATCATCAAAATCTTTGGTAGCAAGTGCCCACTCAGATTTTGCTTCCCACCTAAAATCTAGCCTTTGCAATGCTTCAACACGTTGAAATGCAGGGTTAGTAGTAATCTCATCGACATCTAGATCGGAAACTTTATAGATCTCTAGCGGAGCTGACATCATGTCGTCTAATTCATCTTGTGCCAACCAACCATAATAGTGACGCTCAGTTGCAAGCTTTGCAAATATTATACTTGCGTCTAGTGTTTTATTTTGTGCTTTTAAGGCGCGTGCTTTCCAGTAGCGCCATGCCCCTTCTTGCATTTGTTCTGTCGACATTTTGGCGACTGCATTTAATACTTCTGCCCAATTTTTTTCTCGTAAAGCAGCACGCACATACCAAGCTAACTGATCTTTATTTAAGCTGGAATCTTTATTCGTATAGTCTTTCTCTGCAAGCTTAAACCATTGCAAAGCTTCTGACTCATGCCTTTGTGCAGCTTGCAATGCCAATCTGCCATAAAAATAACTTTTATCTTCTGCTGGAAATAAACTTTGTATTTTATTAAATGAACTTAACGCTTGTTGCGAGTCATTTTTTGCAAGTTGATTCAAAGCAAACAAATTAAGCTCGCGGCCAAATTTTGAATTAAATGAAATTGATTTTTTTGCCAGTACCACGCTTGGGTTTGCATAAGTCTTATCTATTAGTTTAACTTGATTTTCTTCATACGATTTAGATCGCTTGATAATAGCCTTTGCAAGGGTCAAGCGATTGTCGGCGAGTGCTAATCTAAATCTTGCCAAAATATCATCTTCTTTAAGTAAGCCAGTATTTTGCATACGGTCAAACATATTGGCACAATTGGCAGGCTGTTCTTTGGCTGTCATCCAAATTGCTTTGGCAGCTTCCAGTAAACTATTGTCACCATTAATCGCACTTGCCTCAGCCGCGTAACACATGACAGCAACATCTGCTTGTTGATAATTAACAATCTCACTTGAAAAGCTTTCCCAAACTTGATTTTTAGCTAGCTTTTTTAAGTACTCCCCACGCACTCGGTCTGCAAATGGGTATTCACTATTCGCATCAATAAAGTCAGTGACTGTTTGGTGATCTGCTTCTTCTAAATTAAGCAGCATCAGCCAATATGCTGCATACGGCGCCAAGACATAGTTTTGATTTTGTAATTGTTGAACGTAATCAGCTAATGCTATTGCATTTTTTTTGTCGTATGCGGAACGTGCAGCTAAAAATTCAGCATCTCCACTCAGTGCAAAAACTTTTGCATTTAGCAACAACACCAAACACAGCCATAAGATGCATCGTAAGGGATAAATGTTATACATAGGTGATTAAAAACGAATCACGCGACTAATTAAAAACATTACAAAAATAGCTGCCAAAGTAAACCCTAAGTATTTAATGGTAACTAAGATGTAAGTAAGATATTTCTTATTTTTAGTGCTTACATACGCACCTAGCAACACAAACATCGCAATCAAGACCAATATCAAGATTAATCGAATGGTTAGCATAGGTACCTGTAAATTAATTAAAATGTGGCATTAAATTTGGTGTAAAAAATGCCGTTTGCTCCTGAAAGCCCGCGGGAGCTTCTTCAATACGCTCAAATGTAGCATACTCCCAAGCTGTTGAATCTGCCAATAATGCACGCAAAAGTGCATTATTTAAGGCATGACCTGATTTATATGCTGTAAAAGACCCCAACAAAGGGTGACCCAACATGTACAAATCTCCAATTGCATCTAAAACTTTATGTTTTGCGAACTCATCTTGATAACGCAAACCATCTGTATTAAGTACGCGATACTCATCTAACACAATTGCATTATCTAAACTGCCACCACGCGCTAAACCATTAGCACGGAGATACTCTACTTCGTGCATAAAACCAAATGTGCGAGCGCGACTAATTTCTTTAATATAAGAATTATCTGCAAAATCTATTTTTACATTTTGACCAGAATGTTCAAAGACTGGGTGAGCGAAATCAATAGTAAAGTCCATTTTAAATCCGTGGTAAGGCTCGAATTTAACCCACTTGTCACCTTCTATCACTTCAATCAACTTTTTGATTTTTATAAACTTTTTAGGCGCATTTTGTTCAGTAATGCCCGCCTGTTGTAACAAAAAAATAAATGGGCCAGAACTGCCATCCATAATTGGTATTTCAGAGGCAGTGATTTCAACAATAATATTGTCTACACCCAAACCAGCCAAAGCGGACATTAAGTGCTCAACAGTAGCAACACGCGCACCATTGTGTTCTAGGGCAGAACACATGCGCGTATCATGTACCGTATCAGGTTTTGCTTGTATTGTAGGCGCGCCGGGCAAATCGGTACGCTTAAATTCAATGCCAGTGTCGATTGCGGCTGGCTTTAAAGTCAATGTGACTTTTTCACCACTATGCAGACCAACGCCTGTAGCACTCACCTGTTTTTTTAATGTTCGCTGTTTTAGCATCTTAACTTTAGTACTTATTTACTTTTTTCAACCCAATTGACTAAGCGTATATTTTAACGCTTAATCCGCTTGTTTACGCAAAAATGCTGGGATGTCATATTCTTCGACACCAGACATTTTCATCGCCTCAACTTGTGCGCGACGGTTATTTTGACTAAACACTGCTGGTGTTTCATCTTCCATCGCATTATCCACAAATACTGGCTGACTGTTTGTGCCCGTCATTAATGTCGTCATCACGCGTAATTCTGGTTTTTGCTGACGGCGAGCAATCGCACCGTTTAAGCCAGTGGCAACCATGGTTACACGCAATCTATCAGCCATGCTTTCATCCATGACATTACCAACAATGACAGTTGCTTCTTCTGCAGTGAACTCTTTAATCGTGTTCATCACGTCATAATACTCTTTCATTTTAAAGCTGCTACTTGCAGTAATGTTAATTAGCACACCACGCGCATTAGCTAAGTTCACATCTTCTAACAATGGGCTAGCCACTGCTTGCTCAGCCGCAATTCTAGCGCGTTCAGGTCCGCTCGCTTCAGCAGAGCCCATCATTGCCATTCCCATTTCAGACATTACAGTGCGTACATCTGCAAAGTCCACATTCACCAGGCCAGGGCAATTAATAATCTCAGCAATACCTGAGACAGCATTATGTAAGACATCGTTCGCAGCACGGAATGCTTCTAAAAATGGCACATCTTCACCCAAAACTTCCATAAGTTTTTCGTTTGGAATCACAATCAGTGAATCCACATGTTGTGAAAGTTCTTCCAAACCATCAGTCGCCACTTTTGTACGTTTGCCTTCAAACGCAAATGGTTTAGTCACAACGGCCACTGTGAGTATGCCCATTTCTTTAGCAACTTCGGCGATGATCGGGCCTGCGCCAGTGCCAGTGCCACCACCCATACCTGCAGTGATAAACAACATGTCTGCACCTTCGATTGCTTCAGCAATGCGATCACGATCTTCTAATGCTGCATCACGACCAATTTCAGGTTTTGCGCCTGCGCCTAAGCCTTTAGTGATTTCTGAGCCAATTTGCAAGATCGTGCCAGCGTTACTCTTTTTAAGTGCTTGCATATCAGTATTCGCGCAAATAAACTCCACGCCATTTAGGTTTTTAGTAATCATGTGCTCAATTGCGTTACCACCGCAACCGCCCACACCAATTACTTTAATGACTGCTTCTTGTGAATCTTTTTCCATAATTTCAAACATTATTACTCTCCTTTTTTGCCTTAATATTTGAGTTTGACTTTCATCTCACTCTGCCCTAAATCTATAAATTAATCTTTAATACTTTTCTACAACATGTTTAACTCCTAAAAATTACCTTGAAACCAACTCTTCATCTTCTCAAAAATACGTCCGACTGAAGTTGAATCCATTTGCCCATTTAAATGTCGCTCTAATTGTTGTTTGCCCATTAAAATCAGACCTACCCCAGTTGCGTAACGTGGATTGCTAATCACCTCTGAAAGCCCGCCTACATAACGCGGCATGCCCAAACGTACTGGCATATGGAAGATCTCCTCACCCAATTCCATCATCCCCCGCATCATGGATGAGCCACCTGTAATCACGATGCCAGAGGCAATCATTTCTTCCATGCCGCTACGGCGTAACTCTTGCAATACCAATTCATAAAGCTCAACCACTCTTGGCTCAATCACCTCTGCTAGCGTTTGTATTGATAATTGACGGGCTTCACGGCCATCTACACCTGGCACCTCCACGACTTCACGTGGGTCAGCCAACTGTCTTAGAGCACATCCATATTTAATTTTGATGTCTTCTGCTGATTGCGTCGGCGTGCGGAAAGCCACTGCAATATCATTTGTCATTTGATCACCCGCAATTGCTATCACAGCGGTGTGACGGATCGCTCCATTTTTAAACACAGCTATATCCGTGGTGCCTCCGCCAATATCAACCAAGCAAACACCAAGCTCTTTTTCATCTTCTGTAAGTACGGCGATGCTTGAAGCCAGTGGTTGCAGAATCAAATCACTGACTTCTAAGCCGCAACGCTTAATACACTTCACAATATTTTGTGCGGCAGCAACTGCACCTGTGACAATATGTACTTTAACTTCTAATTTCAAGCCACTCATACCTAGTGGTTCACGCACGTCATCTTGACCATCGATAATAAATTCTTGGGTTAAGATATGTAGAATTTGCTGGTCGGCGGGCAGTGCAACGGCTCGCGCAGTTTCAACCACACGATCCACATCCATTTGAGATACCTCTGCATCTTTAATTTTAACCATGCCGTGAGAGTTAAGGCTTTTAATATGATTACCTGCGATGCCTGTAAAAACAGTCTTAATTTTGCAATCCGCCATCAATTCAGCTTCTTCTAAAGACCGCTGAATCGCCTGCATGGTGGAATCGATATTAATGACCACTCCTTTTTTTAAGCCTCGAGATGGATGTTGCCCTAATCCGATCACCTTCAATGTGCCTTCTGGCAAAAGCTCAGCCACGATTGTCACAATTTTTGAAGTGCCGATATCCAACCCCACAATCAGGTTTTTATCTTCACGGACTTTACTCATATTTAACTCCCTTTTTCATACTTACCTTTTATCCTTGAATGAAACTTATGCCTTTACTTGCAAAGCTGCATTTGTTTTTAATGCTGGTTTTGCTGTTTCAGACAATGGTACTTTTACTTGTGATTTCATATTCGCTGGCTTACGTACTGCAAAACCGTTTGGATAGCGCAAATCTGCATACGTCACCTTTACATTTAACTGACTGAGTGTAGATGTATATGCGCGTGCAAACTTATCTAATCGTGTTTCCATATCTACTCTACCTAGAGCAATTTTTAAGCCTTTATCAGTTTTAATCTCCCAAGCACGGCGTGGGGATAAAGTAACTTGAACAATCTTGATATCCGCTTTGTTGAGCACTTGACTATAACTACCGTAACTTTTAGTGACTTCCATTACACCATCCCCGGGTCCGTAAAATACTGGCAACTCTGCATCTGATGCCGCTTGAAACAACTCACCATGCGTATTGACTAACGCAATATTTCCCCAGCGCGCCAATGCTTGATGTTCTTCAATTGAAACATCCAACTTGTCTGGCCAGCGACGGCGGACACTGACATTGCGAGCCCATGGCAGTTTTTCGAATGCATCACGCGTTTTTTCCAAGTTCAAAGTGAAAAAATTCCCTTTTAAGTGTTTAGCGACAATCAGTTTTATTTGCTCGCGATTCACATGCGCTAACTGACCCTCCACCTTCACTTCACGTATAGGGAAAATCGGTAAATGCACCACCACAAATAGCAGCGCATATAGAAAAAGCACTACCGCTAGCGCAAATAGCAGATTAGCTATCCAATTAAGCAGTCTTGGCTTATCCCACATGGTTGCATCCCTCAAAACCCATCTTTTTCGTACACTGATGCGTTACGCGGTGCTCGCAGTTTCGCCGCAATACATCATATTGTCTCAACTCCTGCGCCCCGTTCGCATTGCATCGCATCGAAAATTCTTGTGTTTTGATGTGACGCAACCTACTTCTCCACGCTCGTTAAAGTCATGCTCAAAATATTAATCACCAAGTTGTCAAAGCTAATCCCGTCTGCTTTTGCTGCCATGGGCACTAAACTATGGTCTGTCATGCCAGGGCTAGTGTTCACTTCTAAAAAGTAATGATTTCCATCTTCGTCCATTAAAAAATCTACTCGCCCCCATCCAGTGCAACCAATTGCACGAAAAGCCTGTAAAGCTTCTTGCTGGATTTTTGCTTCTGTTTCGGGAGTTAAGCCAGACGGACACAAATATTGTGTATCGTCACGTAAATATTTTGCTTCATAATCGTAGAACTCATTTTTGGGCACGATGCGTACTATTGGTAAAGGCTTGCCTCCTAGAATGCCCACCGTATATTCACCACCACCGATAAATTTTTCTGCAATCACTAATGGGTCTGCCTTGGAAGCCAATATATAAGCAGCTTCCAGACCACCTTTTTCTTTTACTTTTGTAATGCCAATACTTGAACCTTCATTTGCAGGTTTTACAAAGAGTGGTAAACCTAATTTTTGCTCAATCTCTGCAAAATTGCTTTGCGCATTTACAACTTCAAAGTCTGGCGTTTTAATACTTAAAGCTCGCCAAAGAAGTTTAGTGCGCCATTTATCCATACCTACGCTGGATGCCATCACACCACTCCCAGTAAACGGTATATTCATTAGCGTTAATACACCTTGTATGGTGCCGTCCTCGCCGAAGCGTCCGTGCAAGGAATTAAATATGCGGTCATACGTTTTTAGCTCATTTAAATCTTGCGTTGCGGGGTCAAAAGCATGCGCATCTACCCCTTGCCGTATCAAGGCAGCCAAAACTGCGCTTCCGCTTTTTAAAGATACTTCACGCTCTGCAGATTTACCGCCAAACAGCACTGCTACTTTTCCAAATTTTTTTATACTACTATGCATATTCCCCAATAACCCTTACTTCTTGTTGCAAAGCCACACCCTGTTTTTCAAGTACTGTATCTTTCATATGTCTAATTAATAGCTCAATATCCATCGCAGTTGAATCGCCCACATTGACAATGAAATTTGCATGTTTAGGAGACACTTGTGCACCGCCAATTTGGTATCCTTTTAATCCAGAAGCTTCAATGAGCCTTGCCGCATAATCACCATGTGGATTTCTAAATGTAGAACCAGCACTTGGTAAATTGAGTGGTTGGCTGGCAAGCCTAGTTGCGAGTAAATTTTTAATTTTCTGCATGGAGTCTTCTGCAATACCAGGCTCTAAGTTAAACCATGCGCCTAAAAACCATTCATTGGGGAATGGCATTTCTACATGCCGATAACTTGCAATAAACTCTGATTGATTGCGAACGTGCGAGATACCTTGACGATTAATTGTTAAGACTTGGTGCACGATATTCCAAGTTTCTGTACCGTAGCAACCTGCATTCATTGCTAATGCTCCGCCCACTGTGCCTGGAATACCCGCCATAAATTCAGCGCCTTGTTTAGATTGATTTGCACAAAACCTTGCAAGCTTTCCACACGTCACACCCGCTTCAGCATAAATATATTTTCCATCTTTACGTAATTCGCTCAGGGCTTGATGCATCACTATCACAGTGCCACGCACACCGCCATCTCGTACCAATAAATTACTCCCCAAACCAATAAATTCAATTGGTTCAGCACTATCTATGGTTTTTATAAAAGCCTGCAAGTCATCTATATTTTCTGCAATAAATAAACGATCTGCATTACCCCCAACGCGCCAACTGGTATAACGCGCAAGTGGCTCGTTTTCTAACAATTTAGATTGATTAGTCAATTTATTATCAGTAGCTTCTATGTCAGCTTCGGTCATGATTTCCGCTCTCCTGCATTAGCTATATCTTTCGTTTTTGCAGCTACATGTCCTATCGATCCTGCACCCATCACCACAACAACATCTTGAGCCTTAACCATGCTTAAAATCGCTTCTGGTAAGGCGTCTGTAGTTTCTATGTATATCGGCTCAACTTTACCCAGCACTCGAATCGCGCGAATTAAACTACGCGTGTCTGCAGCAACAATTGGCATCTCCCCAGCTGAATACACATCAGTAAGCAAGGCCACATCTACCGTTGAAATAACTTTAACAAAATCTTCAAAACAATCACGTGTGCGGGTATAGCGATGCGGCTGAAATGCCAACACTAAACGACGTTTTGGAAAAGCATCACGAGCAGCGGAGATCACTGCCTGCATCTCAACTGGATGGTGTCCATAA
>JAIYEJ010000047.1 GCA_027487055.1 Methylotenera sp.
TCGTTACTTACTGCAGCGTTAATTGCGTATGCCTTTGTTGTGATATTTTTCTCTATGAAGGTTCCTGCATCGCCATTATCAAACGTGCAGGATTATGAATATAATAAGGTACTTGGGCAATCGCAATTGATAATTGTGGGTAGCATTACTGCCTTTTTGGTAGGGCAGTTGGTTGATGTATTTGTATTTTGGTTTTTAAGGGAGCGTACGGGTGGAAAAATGCTATGGTTGCGGGCTACAGGTTCTACGGTAATATCGCAGCTGGTAGATTCTTTTATTGTATTGGGCATAGCTTTTTACCTGCCCGATGTTTTTAATTTTTATGATAAACCTGCCGATAAACTGATGACCTTTAACCAATTTATAGCCATTGGCTTTACGGGTTACCTGTTTAAGCTGATAATAGCGGTGGGGCTTACCCCGGCTATCTATGCAGTGCATGGGGTTATAGACAGGTACCTTGGTAAAGATGAAGCGCACAACCTGATAAAACGCACCGCAGAACAAACCCTGCACCACAAGGTAAAGGAGTAATATTTGCAACCTTTTGTAAGGTATGCGGTTTAATTGCGACCAATTGACTAATAATTTACTATGAAGAAAATACCTGTATATATAACGTTAGTTTTGGTGCTTTTTTTTGGCGCAGCTAGTGCCCAGATGCACGACCCTGTTAAGTGGGTTTTTGAATACAAAAAAACCGGTGCTACCGAGGGGGAGTTACTTATAAAAGCTACTATAGAAGATGAGTGGCACCTTTATTCGCAGGATAACCCACCAAGCAAAGACGGGCTGGGAGGTGCAACCCCGCTGCTATTTACATTTAAGCCCAATAGTAACTACGAACTCGTTGGCAAGGTAGAAGAACCAGTATACAAAAAGCAGTATAGCGATATTTGGGAGAGCGATGAGCATTTCCATACCGGCACGGTTGTTTTTAAGCAGAAAATAAAATTTAACGCGCAAAGCAAATTTGTAATAAGTGGTAATGTAGACGGGCAGGCCTGTAAAGAGGCATGTGTTAAAACAGGCAACGATTTTACCATTCAAATCAACCCAGAATAAACAGTAACAGCGGTTACACAGTTTTTTAATTTAAAACCGTATTTTTGATGTTTACAAATCTTCCAATGAATAAAGTTTTTTCGCGGTTACTTGTTGTTTTATTTTCCATAACTGCCATTGCGGCAACAGGCCAGATTATAAACCCTGTAAAATGGGATTATGAGTATAAAAGAATAAGCGATACAGAAGGTGAGTTATTGTTTAAGGCCACTATAGAAAAAGGTTGGCACCTTTATTCGCAATACAACCCACCAAGTAAAGACGGTTTTGGTGGCGCCCGGCCGCTGGTTTTTACAATCAAAAAAAATAGCAATTTTGAAACGGTAGGTAAAGTTATAGAGCCTAAGTACAAAAAGGAGTATAGCGATGTTTGGGAAAGCGACGAATTGTTTTTTAATGATAAGGCTGTATTTATCCAAAAAGTAAAAATTAAAACCACCGATTATTTTACCATTACAGGTAAAGTAGACGGTCAATCGTGTAAGGATTTGTGCGTTGAGATTGGCGGCCCGTTTAAGTTTGAAATTAATACTGAAAATAAAGGCAAAACCGCTACGGTAGTTGATACGCTTAAAGTGTTACCGGGCAGTGCAAATGGCGCACCTTGCCCTCCATGCCCATGCGAAGGCACAGCAGGTAGCAGCAATAGCAATGTGGTATACGACCCCAGCGCACCGCAAACAAACTTCTTTGATATTATGGAGAAGGACGATAGTAAATATGCGGGCTTAGAAAAATCGTGCGGCGAAATATCATCGGAAAAGCTTGATTTAGACTCTTTATGGTCTATTTTCTTTTTAGCATTTGGCGCTGGTTTGCTGGCATTGTTAATGCCTTGCCTTTTTCCGCTTATACCACTTAACGTAAGCTTTTTTACCAAGCACAGCCCCACGCGGGCCAAAGGCATTTTCAATGCTATTGTTTATGGATTTTCTATCATCTTCATATTTGTTGTTCCCGGCTATATTGTAACCAAAGTATTTGGGTCTGATGCCTTAAATGCAATCTCAACAAGCGCGTTTTTTAACTGGCTTTTCTTTATTGTGTTTATGCTTTTTGCCATTTCGTTTTTTGGTGCGTTTGAAATTGCCCTGCCCAGCCGCTTTGTAAACAAGGTTGATAAGCAGTCGGACCGCGGCGGTATTATCGGCATCTTCTTTATGGCATTTACGCTGGTGCTGGTATCATTCTCTTGCACAGGCCCACTATTGGGCACACTTATGGTAGAAGCCGTTTATAAGGGTGGCGATTTAGCCTTGGTTATTGCCCTGTTGGGCTTTGGCATTGGTTTGGCATTGCCGTTTATGTTGCTGGCTATTTTCCCGGGTTGGTTAAATACCCTGCCAAAATCGGGCGGATGGTTAAATACCATTAAAGTATGCTTTGGGTTTATTGAGTTAGCCCTGGCTATGAAGTTTATATCAAACATAGACCTTGCCTACCATTGGGATTTTTTAAAGCGCGAGCTTTTCATTTCAATTTGGATTGCAATATTCGCCGGTATGGCTTTATACCTGTTTGGGGTAATACGCACAGCTAAAGAAAAGGCTGTTGATGGCATAGGTACTTTCCGTATGATGTCGTCCTTGGTAACCCTATCGTTTACCCTTTACCTTACCACAGGCCTGTTTGGTGGCCCGCTAACTATGTTGGCAGGTTTTATCCCTCCAGCCGACTATACTGAGCGCAGCGTAGAGAAAAAGCAGGTCTTTCATAATTTGAATGAGGGTATGAACTATGCGAAGCAGGTTGGGAAACCGGTTATGATAGATTTTACCGGCTACAATTGTGCTAACTGCCGTAAAATGGAAGACAATGTATTTGTTGACCCTGAGGTGAAAAGCCTTATTAAAGACGAATACATATTTATATCGCTTTACTGCGATGATAAAGCTGCCTTGCCTGCTAACCAGGTGTATACTTCTACTTTCTCTAATGAAGAGATTACTACCGTAGGTGGTAAGTGGAGTGATTTGCAGAAAAAAGTATACAACAAAAATGCACAACCGCTGTATGTGCTGGTTGATAATGAAGGCAAGATGCTAAACGTTCCGCGGGCATTTAATTTGGATATAGAAGCCTACAAGAAATTTTTGCAGGATGGCA
>JAIYEJ010000054.1 GCA_027487055.1 Methylotenera sp.
ACTATTTGCACGCCTTAATTTAGATGATGAAGAATATGCTTTGTATCACCAAATTTATGCGCACCTGCAATTAAAGTCGCCTAAGCCCGATTTAATTGTGTACTTGCAAACGCCTGTAGATGCGCTCGTAGAGCGCATCGAAGAACGTAACATTTCCTACGAGCAAGAAATTCCGCATGAATATATAGAGCGCTTAGCTGATGCTTATAGCGAATATTTTCACACCTACAATGCTTCGCCTCTATTGATTGTTAATAATGAAAAACTCAATATCATTAAAGACCCGAGCGCACTAGATTTGCTAATTGAGCGCATAGGCCAAATTAAAAGTAGCCGCGAATATTTCAATCCAAATTTTGAGTAATAAAAAAATCTCATGATTGAAAAAATTTTAAACAAAGCGGCCAATGGCGAAAAAATCGCCATGCTCACCTGTTATGACGCCACTTTTGCAAAGCTGATGGAACTTGCAGGGGTGGATATTTTGCTTGTGGGCGACTCGCTTGGCATGGTGTTACAAGGTGCTGAAAATACCTTGAATGTAAGCATGCACCACATGACCTACCACACTAAAATGGTTAAAAATGGCGCACTCAACACCATGATTATCGCCGACATGCCAATTGGCAGTTACGAGCAAGATAACGAAGCTGCCTATAAGAATGCTCTTTGGCTAATGAAAAGTGGTGCGCATATGGTGAAATTTGAAGGCGGTGGTGACAAACGTATAGAAACTGCACGTTATTTGGTAGAGCGCGGTGTGCCTGTGTGTGCGCATTTGGGCTTTACACCGCAAACCGTGAATCAAATTGGCGGCTATAAGATTCAAGGCAAGACAGAAGAGTCTGCCAAACAGATCTTAAAAGATGCAAAAGCCATGTCTGATGCAGGCGCTAGTTTTGTGCTATTAGAGATGGTGCCAGCCGCATTGGCAAAAGCCATTACTGAGAACATTAAAACGCCGACCATCGGCATTGGTGCAGGGGTAGATTGCAGTGGGCAAGTGCTTGTTTTGCAAGATTTATTGGGCATCTACACAGGTGCGGCAAACAAAAAACCAGCAGAATTTAAATCACCACGATTTGTGCGTAACTTTTTGGCTAACACGCACAGTATTCAAGATGCAGTTAGTACTTATGTAAAAGCGGTAAAAGACAAAAGCTTTCCAGCAACTGAGCACAGTTATTGATAATAATTTTAGATGTTAGGATTAGCTCAATGTTGCAAAATAAAAAGTAAACTTGTCACCAACTCTTATCCAATCAATCACTTCTTTTGATAAATCTTTTGGGTTAAGTGAAGTCTCGATTAGAAGATCCCCATCTGGGTGTAAATCTAATATTTCAGCATCATCTTTGGTGACGTTCGGGTCATAAATGATTACCTTAGGGTGTAAACTACTATCACCAGGTGATATTACTAGACCAATGGAACCATCATTTAAACTTACAATAGTTCCAGGTGGGTAAACGCCTAAAAGTTTAATGAATGCTGCAAGTATCGCTGGGTCATAACAAGATTTTTCTGTATGCCACATAAGTCTTAGTACTGTGTCGGGTCGTAAGTCGTTACCTTCTTTATCTTTAGTGCCACATAAATTTTCATAACGATTCACAATGCTCACTATTTTGGCTGGAATTGAAATTTCTGGACCTTTTTTTCCAAGTGGATAACCACTTCCATCAATATGTTCATGGTGATCTGCAATAATTGACTTTGCTAACGGAGAAAAGGCATCTGACAACTTTACAATCTCCAATCCTAGTCTACAATGGTCTTTATATATACCTTGCTCGACCTTACTTCTTGAGGTTGCAACAAGAATATGTTTTGGAATCATAGTTTTGCCTACGTCATGGGCTAATGAACCTAGAGCAATTTCAGATATTACCTGTTCTGGTAATTTTAAGAATTTAGCAAGAAGTACCGATAAACTCATGCAATTCAAAGCATGATGATATAAGTTTTGATTATTTTTCTCTTTAAGTAGCATTAGCAACGCATCGCTTTTAGAAACATCACGCGCTATGGTTTCTGAAAGCTCCTTCAACTTTGCACTGTTTTGCTTAGGACTGTCTCTAATTGAAAGCATTGCATCCCTCACAAGGGATGCAGATTTTTCCCATTCACGGTCAGCCTTTGCTAATAATCTACGCTGCAACGCAACTTGTTCATTTTTTTGCGAGATAGTCGCTTTTAAAGCTTCGCTAGACGCCTGGTCTGCAGTAACGGTCTCAACTTCAGCAATCTTTAAGGAGGGTACAAGTGGCTCTAGTTTACTTTTTTCTGGAATCCAATAAACATTATCTGTACCGATGCTTTTTAGCAGCCTGAGATCATCTTCAGTTCTAATCAAAAACTTATTGGTAGCAAATGGATGCTCTTTCCATGATCTATCAATCCAAACATAGACACCAACTTGAAGTTCAAAATCTCCAACTAGAATTGGATTTTGTATCTTTTCCCAAAACATTCATTAATCCTTGTAGTATTCACTTATATTTATTATTTGAGGAAAGAAGCCTTGATTGGTTCTTAGTTTATTGCTTTGGCATTACACTATAACATTTGTACGAATAATGAAACATAATAAATACTGCGATAAGTCTCGTCATTATTGATTATCATACCTGTTCTTCTAATTCTAAATACTATCAAGGTGAAGGGTTTTTATACGCTAATTCGTTGTAATGCTAAAATTGCGTTATGCAAATAATCCAAACCGTTTCAGATCTCAGAAAAGCTCTTAAAAGCCAAGATAGCGTTGGCTTTGTTCCTACCATGGGCAATTTACATGCTGGCCACATTGCACTTGTTGAGAAAGCAAAGCAAAACGCAAACTATGTGGTAGCGAGTATATTTGTGAACCCTCTACAATTTAGCCCGACAGAAGACTTAAGTACATATCCACGAACACCAAAAGCAGATTACGAAAAGCTCAAAGCGGCTGGTTGCGATATTGTATTTACGCCTAGTGTCCTAGAAATGTACCCCGACTTTGATAGCAAAAATCTCAATCAAACCATGACGATAGATCCTCCGCCTATTGCCAATGTGCTATGCGGTGCAACGCGCTTAAAACATTTTGCAGGCGTTGCCACCGTGGTGATCAAGCTTTTTAACATTGTGCAACCCAATATTGCTGTGTTTGGTAAAAAAGATTTTCAGCAGCTTTTTATCATTAAAGAAATGGTGCGGCAGTTTAATTTGCCAATCGATATTATTGCTGGCGAAACTGTGCGCGAAGCCAATGGTTTGGCGCTGAGTTCGCGAAATGGTTACTTAACGGATGCACAACGCGCCAAAGCTGGACAATTAAATAGCGCCTTACAGAGCATCGTCAGTCAAATTCATAATGGCAACAAAGCGTTTATTCAGCTTGAACAACAAACATCAGCTTCGCTAAGCACACAAGGCTGGGAAGTCGATTATATTTCGATACGCTCATCCAAAACATTGCAACCCGCAACCACAGTAGATCGCAACATTATTGTGCTTGGCGCCGCCAAAATAACCAATAAAACGGGTGGCAAAACACGCTTAATCGACAATATAGAGTTATGTATAACTGATTGATTAGTTTATAATAATCGACTTTTTAAACAATCTAGACACTCTCACAGGCAACTTTTAATGACCAAAGATTTAGATAATCAATCCCTAGAATCCATGAAAACCGCCGTTATCGATGCAATCGAGGACATTAAAGGTTTTGATATCAGTGTGATGGATGTGCGAAAACTCACCAGTATCACAAATTACATGATTGTGGCATCTGCCACTTCTAGCCGCCAAGCAAAAGCAATTGCAGACAATGTACGCGAAAAAATAAAAGAAAAGGGCTATGAAATTCGTAGTACAGAGGGCGAAAAAGATGGCGAATGGGTGCTAGTGGATTTAGAAGATATTGTCGTGCATATTATGGTGCCTGCCACCCGCGCCTATTACAACCTTGAGCAGCTTTGGAGCGAGACTGAAAGCCGCAAAGGTCATATTAAAGCCAACTAATGAAATTGCGGATTATCTCCGTAGCACACAAAATGCCCACTTGGGTGGTGATGGCATGTGAAGATTTTACCAAGCGCATGCCACGTGAGTTAAGTATAGAAATCATCGAAATCAAACCTGAAAAGCGTGCTGCTGGTAATAGCACAGAAAACATCCAACTGATTGAAGCGAAACGCATTTTAGAAGCGGTTGGCAAAGATTATTTAATCGCCTGCGACGAGAATGGGCAAGAACTCAACACATTGCAACTCGCAGATAAGCTTAAAAATTGGCAATATCTTGCTCGGGATGTCAGTATTGTGATTGGCGGTGCGGATGGCTTACATGCGAGCCTAAAACAACAAGCAGATTGGATTTGGGGCTTATCTAAACTCACCCTACCACATGCTTTTGTGCGTGTTTTATTATGTGAGCAACTTTATCGTGCTTTTAGCGTCACACAGAATCATCCTTACCACCGAGAGTGAACGCACAACTGCTGTGCTTGATAATACTGTGTTAAAAATTGCCTCAAAATCCTCATTTATAAGACATAGACTCCGGTTTTTCTGTAGTTTTTGCCTTGTCTTATCATCGCTCGCTAATTGTGCAGTATCGTTCAACCAAAGTTAAATGATGCAATGTGAGAAAGCGCTTGTTTGGTTCCGCCGAGATTTACGTGATTTCGATCACGCGGCACTTTATTTCGCGCTTAAAAATGCAAAACAAGTCTATTGCATATTTGTGTTCGATACCGAAATTCTAGACAAACTCACAGACAAACAAGACCGCCGCGTAGAGTTTATTTGGGAAAGTGTGCATGAACTTAAAATCGCATTACAAAAAAATGGCGGGGATTTAATCGTTAAGTATGGATTAGCTCGAAATATCATTCCAGATTATGCTCTGGAAGCCAATATCCAAGCGGTGTTCAGCAACCATGATTATGAGCCAAATACCATAGCACGAGATGCTGAGGTCGCAAAGAAACTCGCTGAAAAAAATATCCACTTTCATACTTTTAAAGACCAAGTGATTTTTGAAAAAGATGAAGTGCTGACTTTAAACAACAAGCCTTATACTGTTTTCACGCCTTATAAAAATGCGCACCTAAAAAAGCTCAACGATTATTACTTAAAGCCTTATCCTGTTGATTTATATATTAAAAAATTGAAAAAAATGGCGCCAAGTGATTTAATTAGTCTTGAAGACATTGGGTTTAAGCGCACCAATTTATCTCAGATGCGTTTACCAACTGGCATGAGCGGCGGCAAACAACTACTAGAAGATTTTGAAAATCGCATGCATCAATACAAAGAGGCGCGCGATTTTCCTGCCATAAAAGGGGTGTCATATTTATCGGTACACTTGCGTTTTGGCACGGTTTCAATACGTCATTGTGCGAGGCAAGCCAGAGACCGCATGGCCATTGGTTCGGAAAGTGGTGGATCCCAAGCCATGGGAGCCCAAACTTGGCTTAATGAACTAATATGGCGTGACTTTTATTTTCAAATTTTGTATCACAATCCACAAGTCGCCTTAGGTCACGCATATAAGTCAGAGTTTGAAAACTTGCCATTTCCAAATAATGAAGTTTTGTTTAAAGCGTGGTGTGATGGTAAAACAGGTTTTCCTTTGGTGGATGCCGCTATGCGTCAACTCAACCAAACAGGCTTTATGCATAACCGCCTGCGCATGGTGGCAGCGAGTTTTCTCGTTAAAGATTTACTTGTCGATTGGCGCTGGGGTGAGCGCTATTTTGCCCAAAAACTCATCGATTTTGATTTAAGTGCCAACAATGGCGGCTGGCAATGGGCTGCCAGCACAGGTTGTGATGCGCAACCTTGGTTT
The DNA here is from genome assembly GCA_027487055.1 of Methylotenera sp. Classification (GTDB taxonomy): domain Bacteria; phylum Pseudomonadota; class Gammaproteobacteria; order Burkholderiales; family Methylophilaceae; genus Methylotenera_A. The sequence goes on from JAIYEJ010000054.1 coordinate 5,839, forward strand.
CGTATTTTTAACCCTGTTACGCAATCTGAACGCTTTGATGCAACAGGCAAATTTATTCGAAAATATGTGCCAGAATTGGTCAGTTGCAGTGACAAAGAAATACACGCCCCTTGGTTAATTACACCATTACGTCAACAACTTATCGGCATACAAATTGGTGCAGACTACCCTCAACCAATAGTTGAACATGCCGCACAGCGAGCATTGGCGCTGAATCTATATAACAACGCAAAGAAATAATATTTTTAATATCATTGTTCAATTCCATCGGCATACTAATTGCTTGCATGATTTATCGGGAAGGCAGTTTTTGATGTTGTTTTTAGACAACACGCTCCCCAGTATTGGTGATGGCGTTTTTTAACCCTAGACAAGCTAAGCTTGCTCGGTGATAATAGATGCTATAAAAATTGCTAAATATATTCAAAGTTATAGAATACAAATCTTATAAGAGAACTTAACAATGCAATCAAGAACCAAGCAATCAAATTTTAAAATGTTACTCACGGGGTGTGCGTTAGTGTTAGCCGTGTCTGGTTGCGCGACGCAAGCCAATAAAGATCCGCTTGAGGGGATGAATCGCGGTATCTATAAATTTAATGATGTTGCTGATAGATACGCTATTAAGCCAGTTGCGACTGCTTACAAAACAGTTGCACCTACACCTATTCGTAAAGGATTTAATAACTTTTTCAATAACTTAGGCTCAATTACCACTGTTTTAAACGATTTATTACAACTTAAATTTTCGAATGCATTTACAGACGCTGGTCGCTTTATTATTAACAGCACTTTTGGATTAGCTGGATTTATTGACGTTGCCAGCATGGATAATATTCCTAACCACAAAGAAGACTTTGGGCAAACACTTGGCTATTGGGGCATGAAAGACAGCGCCTATTTAGTATTACCATTTATTGGCCCAAGCACAATACGAGATACTAGCGGACTAGTTTTTGATACTGTCACAACCGACCCAATTACATATACACACAATATTGGTGAGATTAGGTTGCACAACCAATTACGTGCCGCACAATTGATTGATAGACGCACTGAACTCTTAGATGCAAAAGATATTGCTGATGACGCATCGCTTGATCCATATGCATTTACGCGCGATGCTTTTTTACAACGTCGTGCTAATTTAATTGCCGATGGCGCCGAGTCTAATAAACCTGCAGATGATGGGTTTGAACTCGCTGACGAAGATAAAGCGCCTGCGCCAGCAGAAGAACCAGCTAAATAATTAAGTTTAAAAATAAAAGCCGACTTTAAGTCGGCTTTTATTTTTATTGCATTAAATTCTACTCACCCGCAGCAACTGTCATCTGCTCAATTAAAATTGAGCCTACTTGCTTAGCGCTTTGTTTAATTGCGTCATCACCAATTGCAACGATTTGCTTAAGCATGTCTTTCATATTGCCTGCGATGGTAATTTCTTCCACAGGGTGTGCAATCACACCGTTCTCAACCCAAAAGCCTGCTGCGCCACGCGAATAATCTCCTGTCACCATATTCAAACCATGCCCCAGCATCTCTGTGACTAACAAGCCCGTACCCATCTGCGCCAATAAATCTGCAAATTGATGATTGGTGTGTGACACAACAATATTATGAGCCCCACCAGCATTGCCCGTTGTTTGCATACCCAACTTGCGTGATGAATAACTTGATAACAAATACCCTTGCAACACCCCATTTTCAACGAGTTTTCGCGCATGCGTTGCAACGCCTTCGCTATCAAAAGCGCTACTAGCAACCCCCTTTGGCAAATATGGCAACTCTTCAATATTAAGTAAGGGTGCTGCAATTGAGCTACCTAAGCTATCTAACAAATATGATGATTTACGATATAAGTTGCCGCCTGAAATAGCGCTTAAGAGTGATGAAATTATCCCTGAAGCAAGTGGCGCTTCAAATAACACAGGGTATTGCCCCGTTTTAATTGGCCTTGCTCCTAAGCGTTTTACTGTGCGCTCCCCTGCCAACTTGCCAACAGAAACGGCGCTTTCCATGTCGGCCGCATCTCTGGCATTGGTATACCAATAATCGCGTTGCATCGCATCTCCAGCTTCAGCTTCAGCAATTACTGAGCAGCTAATGCTATGACGCGTACTTGGGTAGCCGCCAACAAATCCATGGCTATTTGCATAGGCAAAAACACCTTCACTATTATAAACACTTGCACCTTCTGAATTGGTAATGCGTTTTTTATCCACCTCTAGCGCTGCTGCTTCACACGTTTTGGCGATTTCCAGTGCATCTTCTACGCTAATATTCCAAGGATGATGTAAGGATAAATCTGGAAACTTGGTAGCCATTAATGCTGCTTCTGCCAACCCACAAAATGCATCTTCTGCAGTATATTTAGCGATGTTACAGGCGGCTTCCACTGTGTCTTTAAGTGCTGTACTACTTAAATCTGAGCTACTGGCTTGACCCTTTTTATGGCCAAAATAGACCGTGACTGAAACGCCCTTATCGCGGTTATATTCTATATTTTCTGTTTCACCCATACGGACAGAAACGCTTTGCCCAGTGCCAAAACTGACTTCCGTTTCTGCTGAGGATGCGCCAGCTGACTTGGCTAATTTAAGAACATCTTGTGTGATTTGCTTTAATTGCTCTAAATGCATTCAATTGTTATCCTATATAACTTAAGCATGACTTATTATTAAGTTAAGCGCTAAAACTGCTATCATACCGTAGCAATCAACAAAGCCCCTAGAAACCAATATACCGTGAACGAAAAAACTGAACACTTAGAACCAATTAGCAAAACCAAGCTTAAAGCTGAAGCAGATGCTGCTCAAGATATTGGGAAAAAATTAATTGATTTACCTAAAGACAGATTAACCAAGTTAGACCTGCCAGAAGCCTTATTCGATGCGATTAAGGAAGCTAAGCGATTGACAGCGAATGGGGCGATTCGTCGTCAAAAACAATACATAGGCCGCTTGATGCGTGATATTGATATTGCCCCAATAGTTGACCAACTACAACGCTGGGAAGGTAAGCATAACGAAGAAAGCGCAAAATTTCATACTTTGGAACGCTGGCGCGAACGTTTGCTGAAGGATGAATCAGCTGTTTCAGAATATATTGCGGCTAACCCACAAGTTGATAGCCAGCAACTGCGCACGCTGATTAGAAATGCGCAACGTGAGGAAGCCGCCCAAAAACCACCCAAGAGTAGCCGAGAACTATTTAAATTATTACGAGTGATTGCAGAAGATAATAATGAAAATACAACTGAATTAGATCATCAATTGATTTAGTAATATTTTAAGGAATTGGTCAATGGTAACAAGCAATAAAAAGCAGGATACTCCTGAGTTAGGCATTATTTATGCACCTTGGGAGCGCACATTTTCTCGTGTTTTAACTCCACTTGAAGAGTTTATAAATCGGCAAACCACAAGTAGTTTCTTGTTGATGGGTGCCGCTGTCATAGCAATACTCATCGCTAATAGCAACCACGCCGAACAATATCTGCATTTGATTCATACACCTGTCGATATTCATATTGGTGGCTGGGGCATTGAGATGAGTATGCACCATTGGGTCAATGATGCACTCATGGCGATTTTCTTTTTTGTAGTTGGGTTAGAACTTAAACGTGAAATACTGGTAGGGGAACTTGCTGATTTACGTCAAGCCACGTTGCCGATACTGGCGGCTATTGGTGGGATGGTTGTGCCTGCTTTGATTTTTTTAGCATTTAATCATGAAGGCGATGCGATGCGAGGTTGGGGCATACCCATGGCAACAGACATTGCATTTGCCGTTGGTGCGCTTGTCATGTTGGGAAAACGTGTTCCAAAGTCTCTAGTCACTTTTTTAGTAGCTTTGGCGATTGTAGATGATTTAGGGGCTGTCTTGGTGATTGCACTGTTTTACACCAAAAACTTAGCGCTTAATTGGCTGATACTTTCTGCGGGCTTAGTGTTAGTGTTGTTAACATTAAACTTATCAGGCATTCGCAATGCTATTCCTTACTTTATTGTAGCTGTGCTACTTTGGTACACCATGTTGCAATCAGGGGTTCATGCCACCTTAGCAGGAGTGATAGGTGCATTTACTATCCCTGCCCGCTCCAAATATAACCCCAGTTTATTTGTGGAACGCTTGAAAACTCAGTTAGAATATTTCTCTGAAAATCAGAAGCATGGTGCAAATAACATCATGACCAATGATAAGCTACACCCGATTATAGAAACCATTGAAGATAGTGTGATGGGGGTGCAAACTCCGTTGCAGCGCTTAGAGCAATTCTGGCACGTCCCAGTCGCCTTTTTAATTATTCCCTTGTTTGCAATATTTAATGCTGGCATCTCAGTTAAGTTAGATTCACTATCCGAAACATTGACACATCCGATTATGTTGGGGGTTTTTTTTGGGCTGCTGGTGGGTAAGTTTCTAGGGATTACTGGAGCGTGTTTGCTTGCAATTAAACTTGGTTGGGGGAAAATGCCAAGTGGCGCAAGCTTTAGTCAGTTAGCGGCTGTATCAGTATTAGCCGGAATAGGATTCACCATGTCCATTTTTATAGATGAACTTGCTTTTAAAGATCATGCTGATTACTTACTAATGGCGAAAACAGGCGTATTTGCAGGTTCCTTCGCAGCAGGCATATTGGGCTCATTATGGCTATGGTTCCTTGGGTTGAAACCTTCTCGATAGTACTTAACCATCGTTAATGCCCAAAAAATTATTTTTTTAGGCATCTAGCGTACTTAAGTATGCCTTATCGTTGATTAATTTTTACTGTGGTAATGGCTTTTGCGCCATCACGCTCATACTCGATTGGAACAGTTTGACCTTGCAATTGACGCACTGCTGGTGATAGATCTTCAGCTTTATTCAATGCTATTGCTCCAACTTTATGTAACACGTCACCACGCACTAAGCCCGCTTTGTCTGCGGGGGAGTCTTTAATAACTGCAAGCACTTTTAAACCATTGTTAGCTACTGTCGCTTTTTTTACATCCTCATCTACGGTTTTGGGAATGAGCTTAATAATATGCACGCCTAATAAAGGCGTTGGCAACTTTGCCCAATAGCTTGCAAAATACTTATATTTGGTGGGTTCATCTTGCAAATCATTTGGGTCTGCTTCACCACCATTTTTCTTGGCAGATTCTTTTATTGCAGATATTCTAGATGCCGCTGTTTTTGCAGAGCCATGTTTAGTGTAAACCAATACTGTATCTGCTTTAATTGCGCGACCGTGCTGCAATGCGAGTTCTGCAGGTACATTTCCAGCCTCGAAACCGCTACTGCCCATCATGTCATAGCCTTTTTCTAGCATGCTAATATTATCTTCATCTTTATGATTACTGACATAAATTTTCGTATCAGGATTCGCTTCTAGTGATACCAAGTTACTAGTATTTTGGGCTTTGTAATTTTGTGCATAAAGATTTTCATCAGCCCATGCATTTGCACTGATGGCTATCAAAAATACTAAACTCGCTAATTTTATTTGCATCTTAAAAATCCTTAAATTTATTCGATATGTTTTTGTCATGATACTATTTATCCTAGACATGCAAACCATAAAACAATTCAAATGAGCGAAATAAATAATCCTGCACAATCTAAATTACCCGTATGCAAAATTGGAATTGTTTCTATTAGCGATCGAGCCTCATCTGGGGTTTATGAGGATAAAGGCATCCCAACATTGCAAGAATGGCTTACACGCGTAATCTCATCCCCTTTTACGGTAGAAACAAGGCTGATTGCAGATGAACAAAATGAAATTGAAAAAACTCTACTAGATTTAGTAGACAATCATTGCTGCCACTTAATTCTAACCACAGGTGGCACGGGGCCTGCACT
>JAIYEJ010000181.1 GCA_027487055.1 Methylotenera sp.
TGGAATTTGAAAGGCTGAATAAAGGCGCCAGTATTTGGGTATTTGATTTTTACCTTTTACTTCAATTATTGATATGCCAAAAGCATCACAGTCGACACCTAAAACAGTCAAGTATTCTTGTAATGCAAGTTCTTCTGTTTCTCCTTCCACTAAGATTAAGCACCTAGCAAAAAAACCTTCATTCAGTCTATGGTTTGATGTCGTTTTATAGAAAGGTTGAATATTGTCAATGCTAATCTTTTTCTCGGGGACGCCTGTTTTTATTGCATAGTCAACTAAGTTATTTTTTGAAACCTGAATTAGTGAAGTTGATTCTTTTCCTTCATTTTCTAAATCTGGAATCTTCACGACTCGACCTATAGAATCAAAATATTCAGTGTCTATAAATGAATCTGAATGTGTTGATATGATTACTTGTATGCCTGTTTCTGCAAGATCTCGTAATACCTTTGAAAGGTGTCTTCTCGCTTGGGGATGTAAAAACAATTCAGGCTCTTCAAGGGCAAGGACACCATTTACTCCACCACTATTTTTAAAATTATGAGCGTAACTTCTTAGTAAAGCAATTAAAATCATATTTCTTGCTCCTTCACCTAATTCATCAACATCAATTGGTTTGTCTGACTGATTAGGGTCTAATGCAAGAATTTGCATTGTTTTAAAGTAGTTTGCTGGTGTAAAAGGTTTGAAATCAATTTTCATATGCCCTTTTCCACTTGGTAGTAAAAGTTTGAATTGCTTTGAAAAGTCATCAAGAAAACTTGTGAAACCCGGGACTTTATGGAATGAATCAATTACGCTTTCAAATCCTTGTTCAATTTCTATTTTTAGCTCATCGGTTATCTTTTTATGAAATGCTTTTCTGATTCTACCTATTAATGTCCAATCGTAAAATGATAAGTGCTTATCAAATGTTCTGTCAGCCCCCAAGTATGTGGAAGGGAAGTCTTCCTTTATTGACGGACTTCCAAAGGGAATTTTATTTCGTCCTGACCAATCCAAAAAATATTTGATACCCCAATCATTTGGTGTCGGACAAAAGTTTACGAATTTTCCATTGTCAAAGAAAAGATTTATCTGTATTTGGTTTTCCTTGTTTCTTAGATAGTAGTCGTGGTCTTCTAGTTTTTCACGTCCATACCAAGAGTCGCCACAAATTGCATCTATTGCTCTTATGATATTAGATTTGCCTGCGTTGTTTTCTCCAACGAGAACCAAAATTCCTGATTCAGGAAATTCTATCGTCAGGTCTTTAATTGACTTAAAGTTTGATATTTGAATTTTAGATAATTTCATTGAAAGAATTATTTTGGTGGGGTATATGGTTGGTAAAATGAAAGTAGCAAAAGTGGCGTCTACGGACTTGGATGATGATACCCATCAGGCCTTGCCGGTAGTGATTGTGGCGATGTGGAGTACAAAACCCCGCCTATTGTAAATGTGCTGTTCGCTGTTAACCATTCTACTTCTTGTCTCCTCGACCATGTCTTGAAATTATTCGTTCTGCGTCCATAATCATATCCTTTACGGCTTCCCTCATTCTCAGTGGCATATTATTTTCCATTAGACGCATTAACCTATTTTGAAGTCTGTCGTAAAATTCTTTCACCATTTCAATTGGTGCATTACTTGTAGAGATTTCCTATAATTTTCTAAAATCATGTTTTGCCCTATCAAATTCCATTTCAAAACGATTAGACATTTCATTTGTCACGATCTCCTTGTCTGCTATTCTTCTCAATGTATGTCTGAAATCCGTTCTTAAATCATTCATTTCGGACATAATTATTTGCATCATTTTAGCGGTGTCATTGTCTGAAACATTCTTTAAAGAGGCAGGGCTTGATAAGGATAATAAACTAACAATTGAGTTAATTCCTTCTCCTTTGTCTGTAGCTTCTTTGGTGGCAGTTAAAGCCTCTGCAATAAAGTCTTGGTCTTCTAATACCTCTCTGTATTTGAGTTCTTTTCTGTATTCCGTATATCTCAATGGGGAAATATCGAAGATTTTTGGAGTTTCGCATTGTTGAACTAATACTGTCGGTTTATCAAATGCTTGTCTAAGTCCAAGTTCAAATAAAACATTTGGATTTCTGTTACTCAAGTCACAAATTGCCATAGGGCTTTCAATGAGCTTCTGCAATATATCAAGGTGTATTAGATAAGTCTGTTTTACTTCGTCAGCTCTCACTGCTTTGAAACCATACTTATTGCAGGCAACCTTAAAAAGGTCTTCATACACTTAATTAAAATGCCCTTTGTCATAGTCCTCTTGATCTGCAATGGGCATTATTATAAAACAGTCATTACTACTATTTTCCTTTTTATTTCTTTTGTCATTTTAGTGTTCTTTTGTCTCACTTGTACCTAACGTTTAACGGATTTGCGGGCGGTTAAAACACGGCTACAGTTAATTTCTGTAAGCTGTTGAGCTGCAGATGTATTAAGTCGCGTTAATTATAGCGGTAGTCGTTTCTAATCTTATACGTGTAAAAGAAATGTGAAAACCTCATTTTTGGGGTTGAAACATTGGTTCACAGTATTTTGCATTAACTACTTTATTTCTGAGTTCAGATTTTGATTTGAAATGTCGAGAAATGGAATAACTCTTCGGCACGTAATCATTTGAGCCTTCTGATTCAAAATAATATGGTTTAATGGAAATACAGTTTTCATGCTCGAAAATTGTTTTTAGTAAAGTCCTATCAGATATCCCACATGAATGGCCAAAGATTTGAATCTGATATGGGTTGTCTTCTATGAATTGTAGCAGATTACGATAATGATTGAACTGAAGATATTTAAACGATTTTATATGTGTAAATAGGTTGTCATTTCTAAGTAGTTCAAATTGTTCATAATCGGGGTCTACTTCATCACCGAACCCAAAAACAGGGGCTTGAACTTTGTTGTCATCTCCTAAAAGTTGACCATGGATAGGAATGTAAGTGGTTTTTTTTAGATTCAGTTCTTTCGAATATGTTTCTGCAATATTTGTGTAATTGAAATTAAGAATGCAAATTTTTTCAGGGGTTTTATTCCCTTTAATTGTGTTTGGTTGAGTTTCTCTAGATTTAATGGTTTGTCTAAATTGAGTTAGAAGTTCATTTTTTGGTATGACGTTGTTTTTAACTACTTCTCCTTGCAAGTAATCAAGGAATTCCGTTTTGATGAATTCAAACTCTGCATTGAGTTCATCAATACTGGTTTGGTTATTAGTGTTTTTTATTTCTTTTAGATGGTCAAAATATTTAATTTCTATATCGACCCAATTTTTATTTTGCACATCTTTGAATATTGATGAAAAAAATGGCTTTTTCCAGTCTAATTGAATATAGGAATTGGTGTGTAATGTAATAAATTTTTCAAATGCGTTTTGAGGTTCCATTTTAGATATGAATTCTATTCCATCAGAGATATGTATTTTTGAATGAATAGAAATGAAGAAATCTTCATAATGCATATTTGTTAAAAATTGAGATAATACCTTATGACAATAATTATAAATAAAATCTTTGAAACTTGATTTCAATCCATGTGCTAGATCAAATCCATTACCAATAATTATTAAGCGATTAACTTCGTTGTACTTGTCAAATATTTTTTGGGAAATTAGAGGGTTTATTGTTGAAAAATCTAATTGAGAGTTCGAAAGGTCCATTTGAGATTTTTTTAAATTAGTTATATCTATTTTTTAATTACCTGCCTAGGTGATTTGAATGTTAGCTCGAACTTTACTGGTTGTTAAAATTAAATCACTTTTAGTGACTTTTTTGTTCGTTAACACTGAGTCTGATTTAAAATTCTCACGAACTCGGTTTGATTGAGGAGTATTTCGTGGGTGTGGCATAAATTTGTGGTTGGGGTAATGAATGAAGAAACTGTGCCGCTATTCATTGTGTAAATTGAAATTTCTATGGTGTGTCCCCTTTCAGATTTTGCGATTCAAATCTGTTTTTTTGTGTAGCGATACTTAAATAAAGAGCGAACCATATTTTTGAGATTGTGAATTTTGCTATACTGACAGAGGTAATTAGTTTTATTTAATCACAGATACAGTTCCATTGAAACTTAAAAATTTGCTATTGCTTTTCCCTGTTAACAACCAAACATAAACTCCAGCGGGAATAGTTTGATCTGGCGACCAATATTTTTCATATTTATTTTCCCAGATTTTCTCACCCCAACTATTATAAATTTCCATTTTTATATCAGTAATCCCATAACTAGTAAAATCAAATTTTTCATTAAGATTGTCACTGTTCAGAGTAATGGCATTAGGTATAAATATTATCGGTTGGTAAGATGAGCATGATACGTTACTTGTACTTTGTATTCCATTTTTACTAAATGCAGTAACTCTATAGCATTTCTGGTTGTGTTGTAAGGAAATATAGTCCTTGTCGATGTAAGTGGTATCCTTAGTAAATGCAAGATGTTGCCACAGATTGCCGTCAAAATTCCCTTCTAATTGATAGTGATCTATACCTTCTGTCCATTTTTGATAACGATTAAAATTAATGGCACATTCGCTGAACTGGCCCGTCAAAGCAGTTAATTCTTGGATACTTAGGAAAATTGTTTTTCCAATATTGCTGAAGCCTGTGACATTTCCACAGCTGTCTTTACATTTGATTTTATATTCAATTGGGGCCGTTATTTCTTCAGTGAATTCATCAATGAAAAAAGTGTCCTGAGTAGTAGTGTAGTATTTGTTTTCTTTGTAAATTTCATAGAGAAATGTGTGTTTAAAAGACTTCCATTCTACTAAAGTTTGTTTGTTGTTCATTAAGGTAGCTCGTTTAATTATGGGACTATCGTTTGCGTTAAATGAATCTGAAATTGGAATATTGACCACGATTGTGTCGTACCATATCTCAGAATATCCATAGGATGTCCATCCTTTAATTACAATCGGAAACTTCCCGCTAATTCCTGATTTTAAATGGCTATTGACGTCATTAGACGTGAACAAAATAGTAGTGTCTAAAAGTGATTTATTGACTCTGATAAAATAATTATTCATTCCAGAACTCGTATCGGTCAAGTTATTGAATTTGATTTCCGCTATGCCACATTTGTAATTAATTTGGGGCTTTACTTTTAAATAATGATAGATATTAGGGATAGAGTTGTGCAAATAACATATGGTGTTTAAACTGTCCACTAAAGTTTGGTATTTAAATGATTTTGTCTGATTTGGATTCCCGATAATGTCAAAATAGCATCTAGTTTTTCCTTTTGATCTGCGGTCTCTTTGAATTAATATACAACCATCTGGCACAAGTCTCAGGGCGTTATAGCCAATGTCTGGAGATTTGAATGGTACTGTATGTACTATGTTTGTTTGCTTGGATAAAATATCGAACTGCTCAACATTACTTGTACGGTTATTTAGGTTGTCGGTTTTGCTTGAAAGACGGTAAATGAGTTTTCTATTTGGAGAAAAGACGAAGGGTTCGACAATATCACCGAAGTTGGCTTCGTAAAATAGGCGGGATTTCTCATAAATCAATATAGGAATTCCAAAATCACTAGTTAACGGATTAAGATGAATAACGAATATTTCCTCAGTTCTTTGTGGTAATGCAACGGGGTCACTATTAAATCGTGGACAAAATTCTGCGGAACCATGTACAGCGACAACGCACTGATCACCTACGTGATCGATGGTGATAGTGCTTCCGTAAGATATTTTAATGCGTGGATGGTTTCGTATAGTATCGAGAAAAATTCGGCCTATCGGGAGTCTAGCATTAAATGCAAAATGAAAACCATGTAAATCAACTAAAAAGTTGGACA
>JAIYEJ010000303.1 GCA_027487055.1 Methylotenera sp.
ACAAAGTTATGGTCGTCTAGCCGGGTGTAGGTAATGTCTTCTTCGTCAAACTCGTCGTTTATCTCGCCTACAATCTCTTCAATAATATCTTCAAACGTAACAATACCTCTGGTTCCGCCATACTCATCAACCACTACGGCCATGTGTATTTTTTTAGCCTGAAAGTCTTTCAGCAGGTCGTCAATCTTCTTATTCTCAGGCACAAAAAATGGTTTGCGCAAAAGGGTTAGCCAGTCAAAATCGTCGTGGCGTTGCAGGTGGGGCAATAAGTCTTTTATGTGCAGCACACCCAAAATTTCGTCAAATGTTTCGCGGTAAATAGGCACACGCGAGTAGCCGTAATCTTTTACCTGTGCCAACATCTCGTCAAACGAAACAGATGTTTCTATAGCCTTAACATCAATGCGGGGCCTCATAACCTGGGTAACCTCTATATTACCAAAGTTTACAATGCCGCGCAGTATATTATTTTCGTCCTGGTCAAGGCTGTTTTCGTTGGTCATTTCCAGGGCCTGCGACAGTTCATCTACCGACAGGCTGGTGTTTTGTTTTACACGCTTATCTAAAAAGCCAGTACCCTTTACCATTAAATAGCTTAAGGGGTGAAATAATTTCTCTATAACAAATAATGGGTAAGCAAAAAAGCGGGCTGTTTTTAGCGGGTTTTGGGTGGCATAAACTTTAGGCATAACCTCGCCCACCAGTAAAATGATAAACGTAACGGCAATAACCTGTATCACCAGTTTAACGGTTTCGTTATGAAACTCAAACGATTGTTCTATAAGGATGGTAGACAATACGGCAATGCCTACGTTTACAATGTTGTTGCCAATAAGTATCGTAGCCAGCAGCTTTTTAGGCCTTTCAAGCAGTTCTTTAATAAGGGTAGAGGTGCTGCTATCATCATTCTCTAAACTATCCGTATCAGTAGGGCCTAAAGAGAAAAAAGCGTTTTCTGAAGCAGAGAAAAACATAGAACCTACCAGCAGTAATAGCATGATGAGCCCGATAACAATTATACCGTACGAAAAGGGCTTAACAGATATTTGCAGCACTACTGCAAACAGGGTTTGATAAGGGTTGTGTGATGATATACTTATACTACTGTCTTCCAAAATTTAGTGAATTGTACCTAAACAAAGATATAGAAAATCTACAGGGTGTAAACCAAAACAAAAAAGCTTATCAAACAAATAATGTTTAATAAGCTTTTAAGTTATTATTTATCAGTGCCTTAAAATGGTAAATCGTCGGTTGGGCCTTCTACAGGCGGTGCGGGCTCAGCTGTGGTAGTGCCGGCGTTGTAAGCAGGCTCTGCTGCAGCCCCACCTTGTTGGTCTTCGCGCCTTTGCAGGCCACCCAGCAGGGTAATGTTATCGGCAATAATCTCTGTAGTGTAGCGCTTGTTGCCGTCGCGGTCTTCCCACGAGCGGGTGCGTAGTTTACCCTCAATATATAGTTGCTTGCCTTTGCGTATGTATTTTTCAGCCAGTTCGGCCAGGCCGCGCCATAAAACTATGTTATGCCATTCTGTTTGCTCCATGCGCTGCCCTTCGCGGTCGCGGTAGGTTTCGGTAGTTGCTAACGGAAAAGTAGCCTTGCTGGTTCCATTCTCCATGTGGCGAATTTCAGGGTCTTTCCCAACGTTGCCAATTAAAATGACTTTATTAACTCCTGACATTTCTCGTAATTTTTAATTCAATAAATTAAGCCTTTATATATTGATATGAAACAAACGTACGGGAAAAATATTAGCCATGCAATATAGGGCAGGCAAATTTATAGGTGTATATACAAGTATTTGTAAATAAGCAATTTATAGTTTAAAATGATATTTGGTATTATTGTCCTATGCGGACAGCACTTCCTTTTTGCTTGATCAAAAAGGAAGCAAAAAATCAACGGCTGCATTTCTCAATGACCCGCTAAGAGGGCGCTCGCTAAAATCTGTAAACTCGTCGCTTCGCGACTTCAAACAGCACAGATTTTTACGCTTGCTTTCTCTGCGGGTCCCCATTTCGAAACGCTATGCCGGTCGTTGTCCGTAACCGGACAAAGGTTTTAAATTACTTCAGAAACGATTTTAGCAAACCTATATACATCCATAAAGCTATTGTATAGCGGTACAGGCGCTATACGGATAACGTTGGGGTTGCGCCAGTCGGCAATAACGCCATTGGCGGTTAGGGCATCAAACACTTCCCTGCCTTTATCATTAAACAGCAACGATAGCTGACAGCCTCGTTCTACAGGGTTAGTTGGGGTGATGATTTCGAAACTATTGTTTGTATTTATTTGGTTTAAACAGAACTCTAAGTAGGCCGTAAGTTGCTTACTTTTTGCAGTTAATGCATCCATTCCTGCCTCAGCAAAAATGGCGACTGATGCCCTGTGGGCTGCCATAGACAGGATGGGGGCGTTGCTCAACTGCCAGCCCTCGGCACTCTGGATAGGAGAGAAGCCCGGCTCCATTTTAAAGCGGTTGGTTTTGTTGTGGCCCCACCAGCCGGCCATGCGCGGCAAATTACTGTTGT
>JAIYEJ010000007.1 GCA_027487055.1 Methylotenera sp.
CGTCCGATTCGACGCACATGTCGCCGAGAGGTGAGACTATAGCAAGTTTTTGCCATTTGTGTCAAACAATATTCAGGAATTTATATAAATTCATTAATAAAAAAAGCCCGCTTAATTAACGGGCTTTAAAATCGACACTAAAGTTATAAGTAATTTGAGTTTACTTACCAATAGCGCCGAACACTTTTTTTAGCAAGCTGCTTGCTTGTCCTAATGGGTCTTTACGAATCGCTGCTTCTTCTTTGGCAATCATCAAATAAAGACCATCTAAAGCTTTATTCGTTACATACTGCTCAATATTGGCATCTTCTTTTTTAACGACACCAAACTTGCTACCCATCTCAGCATATTTATTGTAACTGGCTGCTAATTGCACATTCTCTGTGGCTTTTGTCACAATTGGTAAAAACTTTTCACCCATTTGCTTAGAGGTAGTGCGTTTAAAATATTGAGTAGCAGCATCTTGCGGGCCAGTCAAAATCGCTTTTGCATCAGCCACGCTCATTTGCTTGATAGAGTCCACTAATAATTTTTTGGCTTCTGGAACTGCAGCTTCTGCAGCACGGTTCATTTTAAGGATAAGCTCATCTGACTGCTTCCCCATCCCCATCAACTTCATCCCTTTTTCAATCTTTTGCAGTGATTTTGGTAAAGGGATTTTTACTTCTTTATTGCCAAAAAAACCATTAGCTGTGCCTAAAGCACTAACAGCCTTACCAACACCTTGCGTGAGCGCTTCTTTAAGACCTCCACTGGCTTCAGAGTTACTTAAGCTCGCTACCCCTGAAGAACTAGTGCTAGTGCTGCTAGTATTTGCGGTTGTGCTTGAACTACCACCTACAGACTTGACCGCACCTTTTAAATCATTCATATCTAGCGCATTTGCTTGCATCACAAATAATGCAATCGTAGGCATTAAAATATACTTATTTAAGGCCAACTTATTCAGTTTCATACAATCCCCTCAAATATTATTAATATTTTTATTTAGGCGTCTTTATCTCAACGTTATCTTAGCAACGTTTCATTATAGTCATTAGTTTACGCTCGCTTTTTTATTTTTTCTTGGCTTTATCAATCGCTTTTAAAGGTTTGACGTTCCAAATGTTTTTTGCATACTCTCCTATGGTTCTATCGCTCGAAAATTTTGCCATGCGCGCAACATTTAAAACAGCATGTCGGGACCATGCCTCTTGATCTTGATACAATAGACCCACAGAGTCTTGGCATGCAATATAACTCGCATAATCTGCAAGCAATAGATATTGATCACCCTTATGCATCAAATTATCAAAGATTGGCTGATAGCGGCTTGGTTCATCTACAGAAAAGAACCCGCCCGCAATCATGTCTAACACTTCTTTGAGTTCGGCATTTGCGTAATAATAATCCCAAGGGTTATAACCATTCGCTTTTGTTTGCGCTACTTCTGGTGTTGTTAAACCAAATATAAAAATATTTTCGTCTCCCACTTCTTCCATAATTTCCACATTTGCACCATCGAGCGTGCCAATAGTAAGCGCGCCATTGAGCGCCATTTTCATGTTACCTGTGCCGCTTGCCTCTGTGCCTGCAGTTGAAATCTGCTCAGATAAGTCACTACCTGGGAATAAAATTTCAGCAGCTGAGACTTCATAGTTAGGATAAAACACGACTTTTAGTTTGTCACCAACAGCAGGGTCGCCATTCACCATCGCTGCTACATCATTGATTAAGCGAATAATTTGCTTCGCCATCCAATAGCCTGGGGCAGCTTTACCACCAAAAATGACTGTGCGTGGTGTGATATTTTTACCCTCACCCTTACGAATGCGGTTATACAAGGTAATGACATGCAATACATTTAAAAGCTGACGCTTGTATTCGTGTATACGCTTAATTTGAACATCAAATAATGAGTCAGTGTTTAACTTAACCCCTGTGAGTGCCTCAATTTTTTTTGCAAGGCGCACTTTATTCGATTTTTTTACTGCTCTAAATGCCTTACGAAAGTCTTTGTCATCAGCTAGCGGAGTTAACTTAATAAGCTTGGTTAAATCTTTCTGAAAACCATCCCCAATCGCTTTAGCAATTAAAGCTGTTAACTCTGGATTAGCTTGGTTGAGCCACCTGCGTGGCGTAATACCGTTTGTCACATTTGTGAGCTTGCCTGGATAAATCTTATTAAAATCAGCAAACAAGGTTGTTTTTAGTAGTTCGCTATGCAAAGCAGCAACGCCGTTCACTGCGTGAGAACCAACAACAGCTAAATGCGCCATACGCACGCGGCGACCATGACTTTCATCTATGATTGAAACTCTTTGGAGTAATGCGGTATCACCAGGAAAGTGATGATTCACCATGAGCAAAAACTCGTGATTGATGCGATAAATAATTTCTAAATGTCTTGGTAGCAAAGAGCCAAATAAATCTATCGACCATGTTTCAAGCGCTTCAGGCATCAAAGTATGGTTGGTGTAAGCAAATACTTTAGTGACCAAGCCCCAAGCAAAATCCCACTCTAGACCATGAACATCCACTAATTGATACATCATTTCCGCTACACCAATGGATGGGTGCGTATCGTTCAACTGAATAGCTATTTTATTAGGTAGGTCTTTCCAATCTGCTTTGGTTTTAACCTCTCTTGTACTGGTAAAACGGCGCAAAATATCTTGAATAGATGCAGACACAAAAAAGTATTGTTGTTTAAGCCTTAACTCACGACCAGATGCAGATGAATCATTGGGGTAAAGTACTTTTGAAATCGTTTCAGTTTCGTTTCTGTTTTCTACCGCCTGCTCGTAATTACCATCATTAAAATGACTTAAGTCAAATTCCTTTGTCGCTTTTGCAGACCATAACCTAAGATTATTTACAGTCTCAGTCCCGTAACCCGGCACTGGCACATCATAAGCCATTGCTACTACATGCTCTTCATCCACCCAATGGCTTTTTGTGCCATGCTCTGTAGGCACTTGCACCACTTTGCCGTAGAACTTAATCGTATAAGTTGATTCAGGACGTTGAAACTCCCACACATTGCCATAACGCAACCAGTTATCTGGGTTTTCCATTTGCTGACCATGCTCAATCGATTGCTTGAACATGCCGTATTCATAGCGTATGCCATAACCAGTTGCTGGAATATCCATCGTTGCCATAGAGTCTAAAAAGCACGCAGCCAAACGCCCTAAACCGCCATTACCAAGCGCAGCATCTTGTTCCATTTCAACTGCTGCTTCTAAATTGTGGCCTAATGCACCTAAACCTTCACTTAACTCATTTTGCATGCCCAAATTTAGTGCGGCATTACTCATCATACGGCCAATTAAAAACTCTAATGAAAGATAATAAATACGTTTAGGATCTTGGTCGTAATATGCACTTGAAGTCTTGACCCAGCGCTCAACCACATGATCGCGTACTGTGTAAGCAGCAGTGTGATACCAATCTCTTGGCGTTGCCATCGCATCTATCTTAAAGCACGAGAATACTAAGTGGTTTTTTAAGCCTTGTTTCACTGGTGTAAGTTTAGGCATTACGGAACTTGTAATATGCGTTATATTCATGTCGGTGGCACTTTCATCAAAAGGTTAACTTATTGTTATCGGCAGATTTTATGATTCGGTTAAGCTGTATTAATTAATCTAGCAAATATTGCGCCAAGGCATGATGGCAAACAATAAAAAAGCCTACTATAAACTCAATAGTAGGCTTTTTTCATGTCAAATTAAATTAAATTTAAGCAATTAAATTATTCATGCGTTTCACAAAGCTTGCAGGGTCATTTAACTGCCCCCCTTCTGCAAGCAGCGCTTGGTCAAAAACGAGATGCGCTAAATCAGAAAACTTAGCATCTTCAGTCTCAGCTTCAAGGCGCTTCACTAGCTTATGGCTTGGATTAATTTCCAATATAGGCTTGCTTTCAGGTGCGTTTTGACCTGCTGCTTTTAAAATACGTGCCATATTGCCAGATAAATCATGCTCACCCGCCACCAAACATGCTGGGGAATCTGTTAGTCGATGCGTGACGCGCACTTCTTTTACACTTTCACCTAAGCTTGCTTTTACGCGCTCAATCAATGTTTTTGCTTCTTCTTCAATTTTTTTCTGGATTTCTTTTTCGGTGTCAGTTTCTAAATCGCCTAAATCCAAATCGCCTTTAGCAATCGATTGTAGTTTTTTGCCTGCAAACTCGGTTAAGCTTCCTAGCAACCACTCATCTACTTTGTCACTTAACAATAAAACCTCGATATTTTTCTTACGGAAAATTTCGAGGTGCGGACTATTTTTAGCAGCGGCGTAACTATCTGCCGTAATATAGTAGATGGCTTTTTGCTCTGGCTGCATTTTCTCAATATAGTCATTCAAAGAGACGCTCTGCAAGTCACTATCCATGCGGGTGCTGGCGAAGCGTAAAAGACCCGCGATTTTATCTTTATTGGCAAAATCTTCACCTGGGCCTTCTTTGAGTACACGGCCAAAGGCTGCCCAAAACTTGGCGTAATCGTCTGGCTTATCTTTCGCCATGTCTTCTAACAAGCCCAGCACTTTTTTAACTGATCCATTTTTAATTGCCTCGACATCGCGACTGTCTTGCAAAATCTCGCGCGATACGTTCAGTGGCAAATCGGCTGAATCTATCACGCCCCGCACAAAACGCAAATACTGTGGCATTAGCTTATCGGCTTCTTCCATAATAAATACGCGCTTCACATAAAGCTTAATGCCTTGACGGCGTTCGCGATCGTACAAATCAAACGGCGCCTTACTCGGGATATACAGCAAGGAAATGTACTCTTGTTTGCCTTCTACACGGCTGTGGGTGTAAGCCAGTGGCGCTTCGTAATCGTGCGAAACATGTTTATAAAACTCATGATATTCTTCTTCGGTAAGGTCATTTTTACTGCGAGCCCATAAGGCAGAGGCTTTATTAACCGTTTCTAACTCATCCGTGGTGACCATTTCACCACCTTTGCCATCTTCGCCCTCTTTCCATTCTGATTTTTTCATCACAATCGGCAAGGTAATATGGTCTGAATACTTACGTATAATAGATTTTAATTGCCAATCATTTAAAAATTCATCTTCACCCTCACGCAAATGCAACACAACATCTGTACCGCGAGATGCTTTATTAGCGGATTCTAGTGTGTAGTCGCCCTCACCTGCGCTTTGCCATTGTACGGCTTCTTTACTGCCCGCGCGTCGGGTTGTAAGTGTGACTTTATCGGCAATAATAAATGATGAATAAAAGCCCACGCCAAATTGACCAATTAAATTGGCGTCTTTTGCTTCATCACCTGTGAGTGAGTTGAAAAACTCTTTGGTACCCGATTTGGCAATGGTACCAATATTGGCAATGACTTCATCACGGCTCATGCCAATGCCATTGTCAGAGATTGTGACAGTACGTTTCGCTTTATCAAAACCTATCGTGATTTTTAGTTCACTATCGTTTTC
>JAIYEJ010000190.1 GCA_027487055.1 Methylotenera sp.
AGCTTTTGCTAGCCAGCCTTGGGTGTGCTTACGAATTGAATCTAACATACGTTTACTCTCTAAAAAAATGATTGCCCATCAAATATATCAACATACATTTGGCGATACACATGTCACAAAGCCGCATATTATATAACAGTTGTGGCAAAAGGGCTGATATCTGCAATTAACTTAAATACCGCTGTGTAGATAGCACGAATTCGATATTAGTTTCTTTGATGCAGAATTTAATACAAATTAAATCCTAACATCAAACCATATGCTCTGGAAGCCTTATGGGGATTGACTTGCCTGCAATATTTAACAATAAGCTTTCTGTAATTTCTAGCTCCATAGATGATGGTGGAATGCCATGACGCATAACAATGCAAAAATATTTTCTGCAAACGTTTATCTCATTTATTCTTTTACGCGCGCTACCTCATTATTTGAATGCACAAAAGAACGTTGCTTGGGTTCACCAAATAAAGATTGAGGACTGTCAAACTAGGTGACTGAGAAAAAAGATAATTTCAAGTAAAAAAACTCATTTCAAGTACTGCTGATAATCTTGAAAAGCAAAAGCCCCGCTACTGGCGGGGCTTTCACACTAAGTTGTATCAGAGAAGCAACAACTCAGACTTGTTGGCGGAGTGGACGGGACTCGAACCCGCGACCCCCGGCGTGACAGGCCGGTATTCTAACCAACTGAACTACCACTCCAGTTTGATCACTTGCTTCATCATGCTCAAAATCAAAGAGTGCTAAAAATCTAGCACTCTTATTAAATTTGAGGCGATATGTATTTAGTTATTGGTGGGTGCTAACGGGGTCGAACCGCTGACATTCGCCTTGTAAGGGCGACGCTCTACCAACTGAGCTAAGCACCCCTTTTGTTTCATTTAATACAAATGAAGCCCTAACTAAACTTTTTTAACTGATTAATTGCTTAATCAGTAAAGACCGCTAGTTTACAGCATCTTTAAGTGCTTTACCAGCCCTAAACTTAGGAGAATTTGCAGCTTTGATTTTAATTGTTGCGCCAGTACGAGGATTACGACCATTTCGCGCTTCACGTTTACCTACATAAAAAGAACCAAACCCAATTAAAGTAACAATATTGCCATTTTTAAGTGCTTTAGTAATTGCTTCAGTAGTTGCATCTAAAGAACGGCCTGCTGCTGCTTTTGAAATACCAGCTGACTTTGCAATTTGATCAATCAATTCTGATTTATTCACGAGTAATCCCCCTATATGTTATTCACTAAAATAACAGGCATATCCTGTTATGACTTTATAACAAGCCACAAAAGACCCTGTCAAGGCTTTGGACTGTATTTTATGCTATAAAATAAAATAAATAGCTTAAAATTAGAATGTACAACTTAATAATTATAAAAACTAGTGTGTAACTGGCGCATTTACGTCTAGCGTAGCTTCAGGTGTTATTGTCGAAATCTCCACTGCTTTTTCTTCTATGGGCTGTGGCATCGTCTCTAAAGCCAACTCCAACACTTGATCTATCCATTTAACAGGATGGATTTGTAAATTATTTTTAATGTTTTCTGGAATTTCTACCAAGTCTTTAACATTAGATTCAGGAATCAACACTGTTTTAATGCCGCCCCGATGTGCAGCCAACAACTTCTCTTTAAGCCCACCAATCGGAAGCACCTCTCCGCGCAATGTAATCTCACCGGTCATTGCCACATCAGCACGCGCAGGAATGCCTGTTAAAGCTGAAACCAAGGCAGTAGTAAGCCCAATACCTGCACTTGGGCCATCTTTAGGTGTAGCGCCTTCGGGTAAATGAATATGAATATCTTTTTTTTCGTAAAAGTCTTCACTAATTCCTAATTTTTTAGCTCGACTACGCACCACACTAATCGCAGCTTCTAAAGATTCCTGCATCACATCACCTAGCTTACCCGTTTTAATGGTTTTACCTTTACCTGGCAATGTAATCGCTTCGATTGTTAGAAGCTCCCCACCAACAGATGTCCATGCCAAGCCTGTGACTTGTCCGACCTGATTTTCTTTTGAAGCCACTCCATAATCATAGCGGTATACGCCCAAGTACTTTTCTAAGTTTTTAGAAGTCACCGTGATTTTTTTAGCTGATTTTTCGCTTGTTTCATCCCCAGCTTTACTTATTTTTTTGGCGCTATTTTTAGTTAGTAAAAGCTCTTTAACAACTTTTCGGCAAACTTTTGCGACTTCTTGTTCCAACCGACGAACGCCTGCTTCACGGGTATAGTATCGCACAATATCGCGTATCACAGCTTCTGAAATATTAATTTCTGTCGGTTTAAGGCCGTGTGCTTTAAGTTGTTTAGGCAACAAATATTTCATTGAAATATTAATCTTCTCGTCTTCTGTGTAACCTGCAAGCCGAATAATTTCCATTCTATCTAAGAGTGGCGCAGGAATATTCATGCTGTTGGCAGTTGCTACAAACATGACGTCAGATAAATCATATTCCACTTCGACATAGTGATCTGCAAAAGTATGGTTTTGTTCTGGATCAAGCACTTCCAACAAGGCAGAAGATGGGTCGCCACGCATATCTTGGCCCATTTTATCTACTTCATCCAATAAAAATAGAGGATTTTTAACGCCGACTTTCGTCATGCTTTGCAATACTTTACCTGGCATAGAGCCTATATACGTGCGCCTATGTCCACGAATTTCTGCTTCATC
>JAIYEJ010000135.1 GCA_027487055.1 Methylotenera sp.
AATTATATAGAAATGAAATAATTAAAATGTTTAATTTTAGATCTTTTATCATCAGCACTGTAATAATGTTAAGTGGTTGTTCTATTGCACCAGATTCTATTGTTAAGCAACCAATGTCTGCAAAACCACAATCTACAAATGCCACCACTACAACAAAGGGTGCCATTTATAATTACGCTGCATACCGACCACTCTTTGAAGATAGGCGTCCTCGATTTATTGGTGACATTCTTACTATTAATATTGTGGAAAATACCTCAGCAACAAAAGCTGGTGGTAGTTCAGGTAGTAAGGATGGTGAGGTGAACTCTTCTATTAGTAGTTTCTTAGGCATTGCTGTGCCAAAAGCCACCATGAGAGCAAACTCATCCCTTTCCTATGAGGATGAAGCAACTGCTAATGCTAGCAACGCTTTTAACGGTTCTATAACCGCAACCGTAATTGATGTCTTACCAAACGGGAACTTAGTCGTCAGTGGCGAAAAACAGGTCTCATTTGATAAAGGCACAGAATTTGTGCGTTTTTCTGGCGTTGTGAACCCAGATACGATAACTGTTGGGAATGTAGTCACTTCCACTAAAATAGCAGATGCCCGTGTTGAATATAGAACCAACACCAAAATTGATACTGCAGAAGTTCTATCAATGTTTGCCCGCTTCTTCTTAAGTATGGGTGCACTTTAAAGTTAAATAACGCAATGAATCATTTATTAAAAAAACTTACACAATTAGTCATTAAAAAACATCTTGAAATAGTCTTTTTCTTACTATTTTTAGGGGTGTTTCTTCTGCCAACTGCACATGCCGAAAGACTAAAAGATTTAGCAACTATTCAAGGTGTGCGAAATAACCAGTTACTTGGTTATGGTTTAGTCGTAGGTTTAGATGGTACAGGCGATCAGACTGTGCAGACCCCTTTTACTGTACAAAGTATTTTTAGCATGCTACAGCAAATGGGCGTCAATTTGCCACCAGGCACTAACCTGCAACTTAAAAATGTCGCTTCAGTCATGGTCACAAGTAGTCTGCCGGCATTTGCACAACCAGGCCAAACCTTAGATATCACTGTTTCCTCTTTGGGGAATGCAAAAAGCTTACGTGGTGGGACATTATTAATGACCCCCTTAAAAGGTGCTGACGGTCAGGTCTATGCAATCGCGCAAGGCAGCCTAGTAGTGGGTGGAGTTGGCGCGTCGGCAAACGGCTCTCAAACACAAATTAATCATTTGAGCGTTGGCCGAATTTCAGATGGTGCAACTGTAGAAAGAAGTTTAGCAAATCCTATTAATCAATCTGACACGATGAATCTTGAGCTAAAAGAATCAGACTTTTCTACTGCTGCTCTGGTTTCTGATGCCGTTAATCGTAAGTTTGGTCAAAATACTGCTTTTGCAATGGATGGTCGAGTCATTCGACTTCAACCGCCTTTAGGTCAAAGTCGTGTCTCATTTCTTGCTGATTTAGAAAGCATCAACGTTTCACCTGCTGCAGGTTATGCCAAAATCATTCTTAATGCACGCACTGGCTCGGTCGTAATGAATAAAGCTGTTACTTTAGAAAGTTGTGCAGTATCTCATGGTAATTTATCAGTTGTGATTGACACAGCACCAGTAATTAGTCAGCCAGGTCCATTTTCTGAAGGCCAAACCATCTCTACTTCAGTTTCAAGAATTGATATTAATAAAGAACCTGGAAAAGTGTTGAAACTGAATAGTGGTGCAAACCTTTCAGATGTCGTTAAAGCACTAAATGCTATAGGTGCTACACCGCAAGATTTACTAGCAATTCTTCAAGCAATGAAAGCAGCTGGCTCATTGCGCGCTGAATTGGAGGTTATATAGCATGGGGCCCGATTTATCAGGAAACGTTGCATTTGATGCAAATAGTTTAAGTAGCTTAAAACAAGCTGCAAAAGAAAACTCACCTGAAGCAATTAAAGCAGTTGCCAAACAATTTGAAGCTATTTTTATGAACATGATGCTAAAAAGCATGCGAGAAGCAACACCTCAAGATAATCCATTTGATAGTGAACAAAGTCGCACTTTTACTTCTATGCTCGATCAGCAGTTAAGTTCCAACCTTGCATCAAAAGGTTTGGGGCTTGCTGATGTATTAGCAAAACAATTAAGCAAAACAAGCCAAGTTGCTACTAGTGCGATGGAACAAGCGGTCAGTAATGTGGAAGAAGGTATAGGCAATGCAGCTACTGTGATTAAAAACACACTTTCTCAAGACGCTTCTAAATTACTAAATCAAAAAACAACACCTGTAGATAAAGGCGCCACTTTAAACAAACTATTTAATGACAAAGCACTTCATGGCGATTCAAATGAATTTAGTGCGCGCATGGTACATCATGCTAAAGAAGCGAGTCGCACCACTGGCGTACCAGCGCACTTAATGCTTGGGCAAGCCGCATTAGAAACAGGTTGGGGTAAACGTGAAATTAAAGCCGCCGATGGTACGCCAAGCCATAACTTATTTGGCATTAAAGCCACTGGCAATTGGGCAGGTAAAGTAGTAGAAGCCATGACCACAGAATATGTCAACGGTGTAAAACAAAAACGCATCGAA
>JAIYEJ010000209.1 GCA_027487055.1 Methylotenera sp.
ACGAAGTTAAAGCATATTGAGGTGTTGCCTCTGTTTGCACGGTTAAGTATCGAAGACCAGCAAAAAATTTTCAAAAGCCACATTAGCCGCCGCATTGTGTTGGCGACGAACGTGGCAGAAACCTCGCTCACAGTGCCTGGTATTAAGTATGTGATTGATGCGGGCTTGGCGCGGGTGAATCGCTATAGCCCGCGTGCAAAAGTAGAGCAGTTGCAGATTGAAAAGATATCGCAAGCAGCTGCTAAGCAGCGCGCTGGCCGATGCGGTCGCGTGTCTAATGGTATTTGTGTGCGCTTGTATTCCGAACAAGACTTTAATGGGCGCCCAGAGTTTACCGAGCCAGAAATTCTACGTAGCTCATTGGCGGCGGTGATTTTACGAATGGCCGCTTTGCGCTTGGGTGATGTAGCAGAGTTTCCATTTATTGAAGCACCTTCGTCACGCTTAATCGCGGATGGATATTTGTTGTTGCAAGAACTGGGTGCGGTAGACGAAAAGCGTCAGATTACCGAAACAGGTTTGCAACTCGCCAAGTTGCCGCTAGACCCTAGGGTTGGCCGTATGATTTTAGCGGCTAAGCGCGAAGGGTGTTTGCGCGAGATATTAATCATCGCCAGTGTCTTGAGTATGCAAGACCCACGTGAGCGCCCTATGGATAAGCGCGAAGCGGCAGATAACGCGCATGCAAAGTTTGCAGGCGAAGGTTCTGATTTTATGAGCTACCTGAAAATATGGGATTGGTTTGACGGTGCATTGAAGAACAAAAAATCCAATAAAGATTTGCTTAATCAATGCCACGCCAATTTTCTGTCATTTTTGCGTTTAAAAGAGTGGCGAGAGCTGCATGGCCAGTTGTTGGATATTGTCGAAGAAATGGAATTTATGTTGAACGATAAAGCCGTGACCGACGCGGTGAAGTTCGAGCAAGTCCATAAGGCTTTGTTAGCAGGTTTGTTGGGTAATATTGGCTTTAAAGATGGCGACAGCGATTCTTACGCAGGTGCACGTAGTATTCGCTTTCATGTCGCACCAGGCTCATGTTTAAAGAAAACGCGTCCCAAATGGGTGATTGCCGCCGAGTTGGTGGATACCACTAAGCTATATGCACGCTGTGTGGCAAAAATAGAGCCCGATTGGATAGAGCCACTCGCACGCGGTTTGACGCAAAGTACATATACTGACCCGCGATGGGACAGAAAAATGGGTATGGTGAACGCGTGGGAGCGTGTGTCTTTGTATGGACTCACGATTATTCCCAAGCGCCGCGTGCATTATGGGCCAATTAACCCGCAGGAATCGCGTGAGATATTTATTCGAGAAGCGCTCGCAAATGGTGATTTTGATACGAAAGCAGCTTTTTTCGTTGCAAATGAGCGCTTAATCGCCGAAGTCGAAGAGTTAGAGCATAAAGCACGTCGCCAAGATGTGTTGGTGGATGAGCACCAATTATTTGCGTTTTACGATAGCAAAATCCCTGCGGACATTATTAACGCAGCCAGTTTCGAAAAATGGCGGGCTGACACTGAAAAAACCAACCCCAAACTCCTGTATTTAACCCGAGACGATTTAATGCGTCACGGTGCAGATGCTGTAACGGCCGTGCAGTTCCCAGAAAAAATGCGATTAGGTGCAGTGGAAATCCCACTTAAGTATCGTTTTGAGCCGAATCATCTATTAGATGGGGTGACCGCGACTGTGCCCTTAGCATTGCTTAATCAACTAGACCCAAACCCAACTGAATGGCTGGTGCCAGGCATGTTGCGTGAAAAAGTAACCTATTTGGTGAAAGCGCTGCCTAAAACTTTTAGGCGTGTGTGTGTGCCCGTACCAGAGTTTGTGACAGGCTTTTTAGAGCATATTGCTAATCAGCAACATTTACCCATTTTAGAAACACTTGCCACTTACATTCAAAACAAAACTAGCTTAAAAATTAGCCAAGATGATTGGCTAGAGCCCATACCAGACCACTTATTAATGAACTTTAGTATTGTGGATGACGCTGGGCGTGAACTTGGTATGGGGCGCGATTGGCGTGCCTTGCAAAAGCAGTTGGGCCAAGCAGCACAGCTGACATTTAGAAATACATCGCCAGATAATATTAAAAGTATGGAAAAAACAGGCCTCAAACAATGGGATTTTGGTGATTTGCCACAAACCTTAAGCTTTGAGCGCGATGGCTTAAAAGTAGTTGGCTACCCTGCATTAGAAGATCATGGTGATAGTGTAGCGGTAAAGCTCTTTGATACTGAGCAAGAGGCGCTGGTTAATCTGCAAAAAGGCGTTTGTAGGCTCATGCGATTTGAGCTGAAAGAGCAGATTAAACAGCTTGAGAAAGGTCTGCCCAACTTTAACCAATATGCCCTCATTTTAAGAAATGTGATGTCACCAGAAGAGTTGCGAGATGACATAATTAGCGCGATTGCGGACCGTGCTTTTATTGGTGAAGACGATTTGCCGCGTACCAACGCAGAATTTATGATTCTGAAAACGCGTGCACGCACCCGTTTACCCGCTGTAACGCAAGGTCTTGTAAGGCAAGCGCAGGCAATCGCGACTGAGTATCAAGCTTTAATGAATGCTCAAACCAAAATGCCTGCCACCGTAAACCGACTAAAAAAAGATGTAGAGCAACAAGTGCAGTTATTGGTGTACAAAAACTGCTTTAGCCAAACGCCTTGGGCATATTTGCAACACGTGCCACGCTATTTAAAAGCGCTTCATTTACGCATTCAAAAACAACCGGCTAACCCAGACCGTGATGGCAAAAATGCAGCTAGCATTGGGATGATTTGGCAAAAATGGCAAGATAAAGTGCTGAGTTTAAAGCAAGCAAACCGCGAAATTCCAGCAGATTTAGCCGATTATCGTTGGTTGATTGAAGAGTTACGTGTGTCTCTTTTTGCGCAAGAACTTAAAACGCCTTTTCCAGTCTCGATTAAAAGGCTTGAAAAAATTTGGGCTGACATGAATGATTAAGCCATATGACGATATATTAGCCTGATGACGATATTAGCACCTGAGCAAAATTCTTTAGAAGCTTATCTAGCTAACCCACGCGGCGATAAACTTTTGCGCCTAAATGTTAGTCGCAACACTTTAATTGCTTTTACTGTTTCGATTGTTTTGCACTTGTTGGTATTGCTATTTGTAGTGCCCAATATTGACTTAAACAATAGCCCACCAAGTAGCACGATTGTGGTGGAGTTAGCCCCGCAGACAAAGTCGCCAGAGCCTGTGCAAATACCGCCACAGCCAGAAGTTAAGCCTAAACCAGAAGTTAAGCCTGAGCCTAAGGTAATCACTAAAAAGCTATCCAGCAAGCCAAGTAAACCTAGACAATCAGATTTTTCAGCGCCTAAAGTATTAACGCAAGAATCAAACGAAAAATCTGTGCCGACAGCGCCTACAAAGCCACAAACACCTGCAGATGCGCCGACTGATATGGCCTCATACATTGCGCAGCAACGTGCAAAACGCGAAGCGTCAGAACAAGAGGCTGCGCGCCAGAATACAGCAGCGGCGGCAGCGGAAATAGGATTAACTGAAGAACAAAAGCGTGATGAACGCATTAAAAACAATCTTAAATCTGGCACTAACGGCATTTTTTCTATTCAGCGATTAGAATCTAAAACTGCAAGCTTTAGCTTTAAAGGTTGGACAGACTACACCAATGTTAAACTAAAGTTTTATGAGGTAGAAGCGAGTGGCGGTGAGGATGTGAGGCTCGTTATGATACGTCGAATGATTACGATTATTCGTGAGCATTATGATGGCGATTTTCCTTGGGAATCGCACCGTTTAGGGCGCACCATTACCAAATCGGCAAGGCTTGAAGATAGTGCAGAACTGGAAGACTTTTTAATGCAAGAGTTTTTTGGGCGCAATTATAAAACAGAGCAATAAAGCATGTCATCAAATCGACTGCCCTGTACCAGTTTTTGGCATCACCGCATAATATACTACCTAAAGCTAGTTATTCATGCGTGAAACCCTTATGGATATTGGCTTGCAGGGCAGCTATTTTTATTACGGCAATATTTAAAACTGCATTAACATTTGCCTAATCGCGTTTTCATCTAGGCCTTTACCAATCAGCACCACACGGCTAATCGGTTCGTCTTCATCCCAGCCCTCAAGCAATGTTGGCGGGTAGGGCGTAAAGTGCACAGCATGAATCGCCAATGGCGCGGGTTGGTCTTCGGCATGGATAATGCCTTTAAGGCGCAAAAGTTTTTCGCCGTGGGTTTGGCATAGCTTCAAAATTACCTGTTTTAAATCACGCCAATTCAATGGTTTTGGCATGGCCACCGTAAAACTAGTGATATCTTCATGCTGGCTTTTAAGCATACCAGCAGGCTTGATAGGCGCGCGAAGCCAGCGTTGCGGTTCGGCGCGTTTGCCACTAGGGTCAAACAGACCCACATCGATAATAAAATCAGGGTCAATTTCGCCATGTGCAATTTTGTGCTGAGTCGCCCCGGGGTTAATAGAAATCAATTTATCTTTTAATGTGGAAATTTCATCTGCACTTACTAAGTCAGTTTTGGTGAGCAGCAGCACATCGGCCACAGCGGCTTGCTTGCGCGCTTCGGCGTGATCTTGCAGTTGTTGCATGCCGTAAGTGCCATCTATGGTGACCACTACCGCATCTAGTCTAAACACACTTTCAATGACGGGTTCATTCATTAAATTAGCTAAAATCGGCCCTGGGTCGGCCATGCCTGTGGTTTCAATGACAATGCGGTTAAATTGCGGAATCGCCTGCAAAGCACGTTTAAAAAACAAATCGCGCATGGTGTCTGCCAACTCATTTTTAAGCGTGCAACATACGCAACCGCTTTGCAGTAACACCGTGTTTTCCGCAATCTGTTCACTATCCACTTGCGTTGCAAGAATATGATCTAGCCCCGCAGCCCCAAGCTCGTTAATAATCACAGCGCTATCTTTCATTTGTGGTTGCGCTAATAATTTATTGAGAAGCGTGGTTTTGCCAGAGCCTAAAAAACCAGTGAGTAAGGTGACGGGAATGCGGTTGTCCATAATTTAAAATGATAGGTTTAAGTGGGATAAAATCTAAGAACTACAAGATAGCATACTACAACCTGCTTTTTGTCTTGCCCAATCGGGGCGCTTTTCTTCAAATTGTTCCATGCCTGTTTGCAAGGTATAGGGGTTTTTAAGTAGTGCGAGTAAGGTCAGGAGGCGACTATTGTCACCTGTTTCAGCTAAATCAATGGCTTCTTGCGCCATATAGTTACGCAGAACATAGCGTGGGTTATGGCTTTGCAT
>JAIYEJ010000294.1 GCA_027487055.1 Methylotenera sp.
CATAGTAGCTATTCTAGCTGCCGGCGCTGCTTTGTTTATTCGCAATCCGACACAAGCATTTCTTGATAGTGAAAATAATGCCAACCTCACAGACCGCGCCGATACTGCCTTGCGACGTATTGGGCGTGATATTCGCAATGCCTTACCAAATAGCGTGCGCACAGCCACAAATGGTGCGAACAGCTTTATTGAATTTATACCTGTGAAATCAGCTGGCAGATATCGTGCAGCTGTGGGAAATTCTGGCACAGATAATCCCCTTGATCTTAGCTTGTCAGCAGATACGTTTGACGTGCTTGGTCCGCCTGCAACAGTGGCTAATGGGGATAAAATAGTGATTTATAACTTAGGCATTGCGGGTGCAGATGCTTATGAAGGCACAAACATTCGTGCCTTGCAAACTTCTGGCACCTTGAACACATTAAGTTTTTCTGGGGGTATTTTTCCGCTTGAATCTCCTACAAGTCGGTTTTATATCGTTGCTACGCCAGTGACCTATGCGTGTGACATGTCTAACAGACAATTACTGATGTATAGCGGTTACGCAATTACTGCATCACAGCCAAGCAGCGTTGCCGCTTTAAATGCGCTAGCGACTGCAAGGGTTTTGGCAAACAATCTCACTACATGCCAAATTAGCTATGTGGCAGGAGTATTACAACGTAGCGGAATTGTGACAATTTACCTTGGTATTGCCCAAGATACAGCCAAGGCTAATCTCATGCATCAAGTCAATGTAGTGAACTCGCCATGACTAAGCTAGTAAAATTTAATAAATTACAACAAGGCTTTTTACTACCTGCTGCAATTTTCTTGTTGGTGATTTTAGCTGGTTTGGGCGCATATGCACTCAATATAACAAGCTTGCAACAAGCAACTTCTACTCAAGACGTACAAGGTGCAAGAGCATACCAGATGGCACGTGCAGGGGTTGAATGGGCTGCTTATCAAGTGTTATCGCCGGGCTCTACAGCACTTGCTAACTGCCCTGCCAGCCCAAGCATACTTAATATAGATGGCTTTACGGTAAGTGTAAGTTGCACTCGCTATGCCGACGTATATGAACAAGGTACAGACCACACCATAGCCATGTACGATGTGACAGCAACCGCAAGTGTTGGAATATCAGGCGCTGTAAATTATATCGAGCGACAAGTGCAAGTAACCCTGAGTAAATGTCTAGGCACAGACGCTATACCAAATTACCAATGCGGCTGAATAGACCCTAAAACCACCTTTATTTCTCGCTTTAAAGTACTAGGCTAAATTGCATAATAAATCAATCTGCCAATATTGTGATTGAGCCTTGATTTTGATTGTAGTTGCGTCTTATAAAATATTTCTAAAAATACCGACTTTTTTTTTAAGGCGGACAAACTATCTGTGTTTATTATCTTTGTCTATAAGTTTTATCTTATTTTCATTATTAATATCTGCAAAAACTGTCTCTGCAGCAACCATTGAGTTTAATAGCACAGGCGGAACCACTGCTACAAATGGTTTGCGTGTTTATATTGATGACTCAACACAAATTCAAATCCGCCGTTTAAATAATACCGGGCAAGTCTATTCACCTAATGCATTACCCCCAAGTACAAACCTTGATAATGGCATTTTCTTGAGGGCAAATGGCTTGGTGTATGGTCCTGACCATAATGTAGCATCGTTTAACCCTACAGGTGGGATGTATAATACGCGCACAATCACTGCTACAACTCCGCCTAATCCATCGTCAGTTGGCGACCAACAAACTGCAACACATAATTTTGGTATTACTCTCGGGCCGCAAGTAACAGTGGTTTGGAAATACACCACGGCGTTGGACTTTTTAACTGCTGAAGTAACCTTGGTGATTCCTCCCTCATACAATGTAAGCGCAGCTAACCCTGTCAGGTACTACCACGTGTTTGACACCTACTTGGGCGGTAGTGATAACGGTTGTGGATTTCAATTAATTGATAGTAACGGTAAACGCGTTGTGGGTACATATCCACCAGCATCTGGCACAAGCTGCCCTTCAAGCACTATTATTCCTACAGGTGTTTCTGTAGTTGAGTCTTTTCGTGAACGTAGTGGGTTAACTTTTTCTAACTATTGTGCCTCCGGCTGGAACAGCTTTTGGGTCAATGGTTCAACCAATTGCTCAATATTACAAAGCGCCAACATGAGCAACAATATTGCAACTACCTTTCAAGATACAGGCATAGGCATTCAATATAACTTCACTGCGGCTGGTACTTACACATTTAGTTATGATTTTGTAGTTGGCTCTCCTATTGTCCCGCCATATGATCATTTCGAAATTCGCCACCCTGGTACTACAACTTTGTGTCCTGCCAATATTACTGTCCTAGCATGCACATCATCAATCGTGCCATGTCCTACAGCAAATATAGTAAATACCGGCACATTAACAGGTAGCATTCGTCAAACGCCAGACGCACCATCAATTACACAAACACCAGCAAGCTTTACCCTTGGTTCATCTGCTTCTACCGCAAACATTGTATTTCAAGGGTCAGGTGCAGGTACATTCACACTAACAGGGCAAGGCTTAAGCTCAACGCCCTTAAATGGAACAAGATGTTGGAACACTTCAACTAGCTTAGCGAGTTGTAGTTTTAGTGTTACCAATGCTTCTTGCGTCAGTGGGTATGAG
>JAIYEJ010000228.1 GCA_027487055.1 Methylotenera sp.
AGGGGCAAAGGTTGAGTCTGTTTTAATAGCATCATTGTATGATTTTAATGCCGACTCGAAGTTACGGGCGCGTAACCAAAGCTGGCCCTGGCGCAAGTAAGCGTGAACGTTTGCTTTATCTAGCAAAAGGGCTTTTTCGTAGTTGTTCATGGCATCGCCGCCTTTGTTAGCCTCTAAAAACACGTCGCCCAAAGCAATGTACAGGTTAGCGTTTTTAGGCTTTTTGTCTTTACCTAAATCCAACTCACGGGCTTTAGATAAAATCTTCATAGCCTGCGCGGTGTCTTTTATAGGGGCGTTGATTAAGCCATAGGCAGCCTCTATAGATATGGCAATGTTTTTATTGTCATTCCATTGCACACCTTTATCAATAAGGGCCATACCCTCTGTTTTATTGCCCTGGAAAAGCGCTACAGAACCTAAGCCAATGTGGTTTAGGGGGTTTGTAGGGGCTTTATCTGTACCCAGCTTAAAGATAATTTTAGCCGAGTCAAGGTCTTCTGTACTGATAAAGTTTTTACCGTAGTAGTAATACACATCGCCATTGGCAGGCTCTGATGCTAATAGCTTTTTAAAAGCCACATCGGCCTTGTCGTACTGCTCATTTTCAGAGTACTTAAGGGCTTCTTTTAGTGTTTGGCCCTGTGCTGATGCTGCAAAAAACATTGCTAACACTGCGGCCGATACTGTTTTAAGAATTTTCATGAGTGTTGTTAGGATATTCGGGTGGGTTATACTTATTCTTTTACTTTAAGGCTTTGCTGTTTTACCTTAATGGCGGTATTGGCAGGCAACAGGCCCATTAGTTTTATTATGCGTTGTCCTTTTTCATAATAACAAAAGTTTACAAAGCCTGTGCCAAGTCCGTTATAAGGCTCACGCTTAATAAGATACACTTCGCGCGATAAGGGGTAATCTTTAGTTGCAACATAGCCGGCCAACGGAGGGAAAAACTCGTGGTTGAACGATGTATCCTGGTTTTCGCTAACATTGATAACCTTGATATTATTCAAAAAGCTCATAGATGTAGAGTCGTCGCGGTCGCTAATCCAGTTAACGCCAATTACGCCAATAGCATTAGGGTGCTCCTCAACATACTTAATAACGTTGGGGTTAGACTCTGCCGCCTGGCAGTTTGCCGGAAAATTTTTTAGCTGGAATTTCTCTAGCAGGTAACGCGCATTGCTCGACCCATTATTATCAAACACCACTTGCAAATCGCCCAGTTTAGATGATTTATCCAACTGGTTCCATTTGGTAACCTTACCATCTAAAATATACCTAAGGTGGCCAAGGGTAAGGTTGGTATCAGGGTTGCTTTTGTTTACAATAAGGGCAACGGCATCCCAGGCAATGGTGGTAACGTGGGGGTTAATTTTGATAGAATCAAAATGGGCCAGTTCGGCCGCGGTAAGCTGGCGGTTAACCATAATAACCCTTGCCGAGTCTTTTATAAAATCGGCAAAAACGCTGGTTTCGTCGCCATAGGTTGGGGTAATAACGGCATCAGGGTTTAATGCCATAAATGTATTTATTTGGGTATCGGCCAAAAACTGGTAGTTTTCATCAACCGATATTTTGATTTTGCCCGACGTAGCATCGTCGGTATGCGATACGCCTTCTTGGCCACATGCTGCCAGCAGTATTATAGCGCTTGCTATAACAGTTGCAAAAATGTTTTTAGCCATTGTTACTGTTTGCTGATTTGAATTTTTGATACGCGCCAATACCGCGTAGTATACCCATTGATATTAACACAACGCCTACCACAATACCCATGGTTTCGCCTATCATTACACCATAATCAGTAGTTAGCAAAAATATGCCCAACCCCAGGTAAATTAAAGACATAAAGGCGCTAAAAATAGCGAGCGCCAAGGAATATGAAAATCTTTTTGCCATACAAATTTTGCAAGTTGCGAATATAACAAAATACCTTGTGCGCTCGCCTTGTTAATGTTACTATTGTTTAAAGCTAATAGGTACCGCTAAAATTACGGGTACAGCATGGCCATCTTGCATGCCGGGGTTCCAGTTGGGCATAGATTTTACGGCGTTTACCGCTACTTTCTTAAGCACATCGTACGGCCCGCGCACGGCTTCTACGTTAGATATGGTACCATCGGCAGCCACAACAAACTGCACATATACGGTGCCGGTAAGGCCCATGTCGGCCCACTGGTTGTTTTTGTGCGCTTGGGCTGCAATAAACTTCATCATGGCTGGTTCGCCCCCGGGGAAGGTTGGCATGTTTTGCACAATGCGCAAGGGCTCCATAGTTTTTACGGGTTTATAGTCGCCTGTAGTGTCAGTGCCTTCTATACCAATAATATCAAGAGAATCTAACGGGCGTTTTTCACCATCCTGATCAATAGGCCCAATGGCTTTGTCAGGGTCAAACTTTTTGTCCAGTTTTTGCAATTCGCCGTTGCTGGAGTAATCAGGTACAGTTTGGCTTTCGGCTGGTGTTACTTTTTTCTGCGGGTTGTCAGGTTCAACCTTTTTCACCTCGGGCGGTACCACAACGTCGATAATTTTAACACTATCGTCTTTGTCAATTTTTGGTGGTTCAACAGCCCCTGCTGGGCGGGTTACTAAGAAGAGGAATATACCAACAACAACAGATGAAAAGAGCAGGGCCCTTAGCATATTGTCGTGGTAGCTTTTGCGTATTACATACGCACCATAGTTTTGATTGCGGTTTTCAAAAACCAAATCGTCAAAACTCTTAAAATTGTTTGCGAGCATTTTCATAAGCTTT
Organism: Methylotenera sp.; assembly: GCA_027487055.1. Lineage (GTDB taxonomy): Bacteria > Pseudomonadota > Gammaproteobacteria > Burkholderiales > Methylophilaceae > Methylotenera_A. The sequence goes on from JAIYEJ010000228.1 coordinate 2,762, forward strand.
ATGTTTTTTTGTTCTATAACGCCGTGCCGATAGTTTAGTGTACATTTTATTGCCTACAATTAACTGTCTTTATCGGGGATGTTGTTATCGGTATTTTTCCATAAGCTGTTGTTGTAATATGCTGTAAAAGTGCTGCTTATATGGCACACATAAATTGAGGTTTATCGGAAAAAAGTGGTAGAAATTAATTCAGAATGCAAAATGTATAATGCATAATTGGTAATCTACATCCTGATTAATATCATAAAACGGATGCCGTATATATTTCTACCTTTGCTGCATCTAACATAATAGTATGAGCGAAGTAGTAGTAAAAGACAGCAACGGAACGGTTTTGCAAGACGGAGACTCTGTTACCCTAACAAAAGACTTAAAGTTAAAAGGCTCATCAACCGTAATAAAACGTGGTACACTAGTAAAAAACATCAAGCTTACCGGCGATGCACAAGAGATTGATTGCCGCGTAAACAAAATGGATATTGTGCTGCGCGCCGAGTTTTTAAAGAAGGCTTAATAGGGCTTAAGGGTAGTGTTTTAAAGCTATTAATTACAAATGCTTTACGTCTACTTATTGTTAATCTGTTCAAAATCAGCTTTTAAATTCAATATCAGCTTAATTAATAACTCTCCAATTACTACCCAAAAAACAGTAGGTAATACCTTAGTTGTTAACTAAATAATAATATTGGGTACGTGCTTATTTCTTGTATTAGCAATACTTTAGCCGCTTATGCACAAGGCTGAGAAAGTTAATTTTA